>JAITAM010000042.1 GCA_031284085.1 Spirochaetaceae bacterium | reverse complement strand
TAAAGGAGCTAGGGCAAAGTTCCCTTCTTGAATGGCACTTGAACGAAGCGCTCGTTGCAGAAAGGAAACTATGATCTACATGTGCCCAAGCCATCCCGCTAGAGCCTAAAGGGTCAGACTTCTAGCCCAAAACAGCCTGCGGCTGCTATCAGGCAAAAAGCCGTACGCCTCTCCCGATACAAAAATCTTTGAAACAGGCTGGCCTGAGACCTCTTGCCCGAAGGCTCAGAGCTAGGGGGTGTTCAGATGCTGGAGTAGGGGGTAGCAAAGAGGCCTTGACTAGGGGGTGTTCAGGGTCTGGAGTATGAGTGTTTTGGGTCTGGCGAAAGGGAGTTTAGGCTCTGGAGACTAGGGGGTTTAGGGCCTGGCGAAAGGGAGTTTAGGCTCTGGAGTATGAGTGTTTAGGGTCTGAAGTAGGGAGTGGCAAAAGGGCTTTGACTAGGGGGATGTTCAAGGTCTGGAGTAGAGGGTGGCAACGTGGGCAGAAAACAGGTCAGACCTCTAAAACCTTTGAAATAGCCTGTGGCTGAGACCTCCAAACCCAGAACAGGCCGGCCTGCTGTCAGGCAGAAAGTCGTATACTGTTCCTGATACAACATCCTTTGAAACAGCCTGTGGCTGTCTTAGTCGTAAATCTTCCGCCCACTCTGGTCCGCAATGCCTGTGTGCCTGTAAAAATAGGTGTTTATCACATCACGCCACTGACGGGCATTCTCTAATTGTTTTTCCATGCGTGCTTTTACCGATTCATAAACCGACTCGGCTATACTGCCTTTTAAGGCAAGCCATCGCTTTAAGAAAACCTGCACCTCATCGCAGCCTTCAAAATGGGTATCGTAAATATTCTGCAAGAGAGTTTTGCCGTTTTTCATAACAAAGTCATAGCGAACCCGATGGAAGAACAACAAAAACTCCTCCGGACACAGAGCGGGATCGGCAAAAATTGCCGCAACCTGCGGGGCGTATTGCGCTGTGTAGCCGGTGCCGCACTCGGTCCGATCTATGCCTATAGCCTGCCGATCGGCGCGGTGATACGTTCCCCACCGCGAAAACTCATACCCCTCAACGTTTGGTCCGTAATGTAATTTCGGCTCCACCATAAAACACACACCAAAGGGAGCGTTGTACTTTTGATACGTGGGATAAGAGGCAAGGAGGATTCCGGCTATTTCCGCTGCCGCCTCACGGCCAAAGCTAAGATGCGCCCATTCTTCGGCAATTTCAGCGGCGCAGAGACTCGGATTCCATGCAAGCCTTCCAAAACCATAAAGGTTGGCCTGCGCCAGTGTATGCCCCGTCCAGTTTCGGTCCAGACCGACATTTCCTACCGCAACAAGCCCCTGAATACGAGTACCCATAAGCTCTTCAATGCGCGAATGTTCACCGTAACCGGTATCAAAATGCAGTATCTTTGTCCAAATCCACGGTAGAAAGCATAGATCGATCTGGTGTCCTGTGTATTCTTGAGTGATCTGTACTTCCATAAGGCAGCGGGTCTCCGAAAGCGCACCAAAAAGCGGCGAAACCGGCTCGCTTACCTGAAAATCGTAAGGCCCATGCTTTATCTGTAAAAACACATTGTCGGCAAACTGTCCATCAAGCGGCTTAAAGTGGTCGAATGCAGCACGCGCCCGATCAATCTTTGTATTACGCCAATCTTGCGTACAGTTATACACAAAACAGCGCCACCACACCTGTCCGCCATGGGGTTTTAAGGCGGCGGCCAGCATATTAGCGCCCTCAGCATGGCCGCGCCCGTATTGAAAAGGCCCCGGCTCATATTCCGAGTCGGCTTTTACTACAAAGCCGGCAAGGTCAGGCACGTACCGATAAATGAGATTGGTGCGTTCACACCACCACGCCGCAACCGCAGGATCAAGAGGATCGGCAGTTGCAAGCTCTCCTAGCAGATAAGGAGCGGCAAAATTGATACTGATCGCCAAACGGATATTAAAAGGACGAAACAGAGCTGCAAGCTTTGCTAATTCCGGCAAATACTCTTCGGTTATGAGCAATTTTGCCGCGGCGCGGACATTTACATTGTTAATCGAGAGCCGGTTTATTCCAATGGAACTAAGAAGCCTTGCATAATCAATGATGCGTTGCGGATCGTAGTCAAACCGATCCTTATCAAAAAAGAGGGAACGGCCGGCATAGCCGCGCTCAACAGTGCCATCACAGTTATCCCAATGGTTGATCATCCGTATCGGCACGGACGGAGCATCGGCAGCTTCAATACCAACGGTAATTTTGTCCTGAGCAAGCAGCATAAGAAAGCGATGCACACCATAAAGGAGTCCTGCTTTATCCTGCCCTGCAATAATAACCATGACATCGGTTACACGGATAACAAAACCTTCAGGCTTTTGCGCCGGTAAATCGAGGCCATGCTCTGCGTTAAGGTGCGCAATAGTACCTAAGAAAGTCAGCTTGCCTGCGGCCGCCTTCGCTAAAGGTGCAAAGCGGCTGAGTCCTGAGCGCAACTCATCCATTGCAAAAACACAGTCTTGATCCGCACAAAGTGTAGCCAAGCACAGAGCAATAGTGTTAGGAATTGCTGCTTTGCGCTCTTGCATCCAGCACTTGTATTCACTGTATTCATTCATAAAATCCGCCTTATAAACTTACAACGTTCCGTGTGAACTATAAAGCTCGCACACCGGCAATACCCTAAGGCGCCGGCAAGGACGATTATAGTGCCGGTAAAAAGACATGTCAAGTTTCCCAACAAACCTTAAGTGCTGGTACAAGCCGTGCTTATTCTGCGCAAGACGGCGCTTTTGTTCTCCCCTCCTGCCACAAACAGGTCAGACCTTGCTGGAAGTTTCGCTTTTGTCCTTCCCTCCGATTATCACTGCCCATTTTCCTCTTGTTATGCTAGAGTGAATGATATGTTGTTGTATACACTATTTCGTATTTGTTTTGCCGCTGTCTTTGTCGGGCTGCATTGTGCGCTTATGATAGGAATCCTTTCAGAATGGCATTGGGAACGGCGGGCGTGCCGGATAGCGCCGAAGGAAAAACCGCTTGTTTCAGTAATTATCGCCGTTTATAACGAACGGCATCGCATAGAACAGTTGCTGCACAGTTTACACATACAAGAGTACACGCCGGCTGAATTTATCTTTGTTGACGGCGGATCGGATGACGGCACCGTTGAGTTCATTAGCGAGTTCTTTCGTGATACAAACTTTAATCAGACCAGCATTGTTACCCTGAAAGAAAATCCGGGGCCGAATTACAAACAATATGCGCTTAATAAAGGTATAGAAAGAGCAGCGGGTTCTTTGTTTTTGTTTACCGATGCCGATTGCATGGTGCCGCCGCACTGGATTTCGTCTATGGTAGCGCGGATGATTGATGAACAGGTAGGACTTGTCATGGGGCCGGTGGCTAAAATACCGGCTGGGGATGGCTTTTTCCACCTCTACCAGTGCTTTGATCATGCGGTTCGGTATATGTATATAGCAGCCTCGTCCGGTTTAGGAGCGCCCGGCGGAGGTTTCGGCAATAATTTGATTGTTCGGCGCACCGCACTTGAGTCTATTGGCGGCTATGCCATGGTGCCGTATTCGCCGACGGAAGACGCCGCTCTTATTGCCTCTTTGCGTTCTAAAACGCACTACGCCATACATGCTGCGCTTGGCAGAGAGACTATTGTTATGACCTCAGGAGAGAAAACATGGAAGGCGTTAATCAATCAAACGCTGCGCTGGAATAACGGCGGACTCTTTGGGCCGGATAAAACAACTCGGCTGAACTTCGGCTTTTTAATGATCACTATTGCAATGGGGATCATTGCTCTGCCGTTATTGCCGGTTCTGCCTTCACTTTGGCCGCTGAGCGCCGCGGTTATGCTTGCTATGGCCATGAATACCGTTGCTACCTTGAAGATTTTCGGCTCAGCCCTTCCCAAAAAAGGGCTTGCCTACGTTATCCAATGTGT
>JAITAM010000136.1 GCA_031284085.1 Spirochaetaceae bacterium | reverse complement strand
ACCTCAAAGTCGTAGCGTTCTTTTGCTTCTGCAATAACCACGATAAGACGCTCTTTGTCTTCTTTAGGGTCTAGTTCATAATGGTCTCGATTAACCTTTGTAACCACATGACAAGTCTTACCCTTGTTAGTTGAACCTCTAAGTTTTCTTGACATAATACTTATATATGGTGAAATATGCCTTTTTGCTTCAATAGAAGAGTAAAAATCTTGAAAAATATTTTAAGGGGACAGACCTCTGCCTGCTTCTTTAGGGGACAGACCTTGGGGTCAGACCTCCAGCTTTTGAAACAGGCTTGGCCTGCCTGCTGAAAAAAATAGCTTATCGAGCTTGACGAAAAGAATAAAATAGTGGACAGTGAAATTGTACTGAAAATATACGGAGGTATTTATGACCAGTTACAAAGAATTAGGGCTTGTTAATACAGTAGAACTGTTTAAGAAGGCAATCCGAGGCGGGTATGCTATACCGGCGTACAACTTTAATAATTTGGAGCAGATGCAGGCAATCATTCAAGCCTGTGTCGAAACAAAGTCGCCGGTTATTTTGCAGGTCTCAAGCGGTGCGCGTAAATACGCCAACCAAAATTTGCTCAGAAATATGGCAAAAGGCGCGGTTGAATACGCTCATGAGCTCGGTTACGACATACCTATCGTCCTGCACCTTGACCACGGTGATACTTTTGAACTGTGCAAAGACTGTATTGAGACCGGTTTTTCTTCGGTGATGATTGACGGCTCCTCAAAACCTTACGAGGAAAACGTTGCGCTTACTAAAAAGGTTGTTGACTTTGCCCACAGTCAGAAAGATTATGTTACGGTTGAGGGCGAATTGGGCGTGTTAGCCGGCGTGGAAGACGAAGTAGCCGCAGAACAAAGCCATTATACACAACCTTCTGAAGTGGAAGATTTTGTAAGCAAGACCGGCGTTGATTCGCTTGCGATTTCCATAGGCACGAGCCACGGACGGGCAAAATTCAAGCCGGAACAATGCACCCGCGATGAGCGCGGTATTTTGATTCCGCCCCCCTTGCGTTTCGATATCCTTGCTGAAATTGAAAAGAAACTACCCGGTTTCCCCATTGTCCTGCACGGCTCTTCATCGGTGCCAGTTGAGTATGTCCAGATTATCGAACAATTCGGCGGCAAGCTGCCTGATTCAGTCGGTATTCCAGAAGAACAACTGCGCCGTGCTGCAAAGTCGGCGGTATGTAAAATCAATATTGACAGCGATGGCCGCCTTGCCATGACTGCTTTTATTCGTAAAGTTTTTGCCGAGAAGCCGGAAGAATTTGATCCGCGCAAATACCTTGGCCCGGCGCGGGATGCGCTCAAAAAACTATACGCACATAAAAACGTTAATGTACTCGGTTCTGCAGGACAGGCCTAAAGCCTAATGTCAAAAGCCGCCCTCCTCCACAAAGGAGGGCGCTTTTCTTAAAAGAAAAAGAAGAATACCCCTGTTTCAATTATGTCGCTTAACTGGAAAGAAATTAACCTGATTTTAGAAGAACTGGATTTATGCGGTTCGCAGATTCAAAAAGTTATTCAAAGCACTTTCGATGTGCTTGCACTGCGGATACACGGGAGAAACGGCAGCAAAACCTTAATCATTGCGCTCAATAGCGGCGCGTGCCGGCTTCACGAAACGTTCCGTGCCATACCTAAAAACAATAAACCTCTCCGTTTTGCCGAGTTTCTCAATTCGCGCTTGATCAACGGCCGTATCGAAGAAGCGGTGCAGCTAGGGGACAACAGGATTGTCCGATTCATTGTCCGCACCGGAGAGGGACAGTATAGGCTTTATATACGGCTTTGGTCTAATGCGGCTAATTTTATTGTCTGCAGCAGCGATGGGACCATACTGGACGCCATGCGCCGCCACCCCAAGCGCGGCGAGATAACCGGTGGGCGTTATGCACCGGAGGAGTCCCTTGACTCACGCCTGAATACTAAGCCGTATACAATACGGGAGCTTGCCGGCAGCGGTTCATTTAACGAAAAGATCGATACATTTTATGCGGAGCAGGGCGGCGCCCTTTCATTGGAAAGCTTGCGTGAACAGGCGCGGCGTATAGTTGAAGGCAGCACCGGGCGGCTTGTTGCATCGCTTGAGAAACTGCGGTTAAAAAGAGCCGAGTATGCCGATGCGGATCGTCTCAAGGAGTACGGCGATATTATTCTTGCGAACAGCTTCTCTCTTGAGAGCGGCGCTCAGTGGCTTGAAGCCGAAGATTTTTACCGCGGCGGCACGGTGCGGATTAAGCTTTCGGCGCACAAGAGTCCTGCAGCTCAAGCCGAGCAGTACTATGAGCAATACCGGAAGGCAAAAAGCGGCTATGCGGATCTGTGCGCCGAAATACAAGTTGAAGAAACGGAACTACAAAGGCTTTCTGCATTACTCGATGCGTTTTTTGTGGAAACAAACCCGCTGCGGCTTCACAAAATGATAGAGCAAGGAACAAAACAGGTTGCAGCCAATCTGCCCTTTCAAACTCGGCTTAAAGATCAGAAACGCCCCGGGCTTTCATTCCGCCGCGGGGACTGGCTTCTTATTGTGGGGCGAAGTGCGGCGGAAAACGATGATCTCTTGCGTCATTATGTTAAAGGGCAGGATTTGTGGCTGCACGTGCGCGACTATCCGGGTTCTTATGTATTTATCAAGGCGCGATCCGGTAAATCCTATCCTCTTGATATACTTCTTGACGCAGGAACCCTTGCTTTGTTTTATTCAAAAGGGCGCGGCAATGCTGAAGCCGACCTCTACTATACGCCGGTTAAATTTTTAAGGCGTGCAAAGAACGGTCCGAAAGGACTTGTTATCCCCACACAGGAAAAGAATCTCCGTGTTAAGCTCGATGAAAAGCGGCTTAAAGACTTAGAGCTATGTCGGGTAGAAAAAGACTGATTCCAGCCGAACAGCCATAAGCTGTTTCAAACAGTTTCGGCGCCGGAACGTTGAAGGAGGCTGCGGCTCTTGAAAGAAGCTGTCCCGCCTGTGGGCAAAAAGCCGTCCACTGCTCCCGACACAGCGCCGGAACGTTGAAAAGAGCCTGCAGCCTAAAGATTGACAAATCTCTTGTTCTGTATCAAAATATTACAATTAAGGATGGAATATGACTACTAAAACTAAGCGCCTTATGGGTACGGTTGTACCGGTTAGCGCATTACGGACCGGTGAAAGCACCGGCGTTGGAGAGTTTCTTGATCTCATTGAATTCGGCGATCTCTGTGCCAAAATGGGCATAGGGCTTATTCAAATCTTGCCGGTTAATGATACCGGTTATGAAAGTCCTCCTTACAGCGCATTGACGGTTTTTGCTCTTAACCCTTTGTACTTAAGGCTTGCGGATATACATGAGTCAGCCGGTTTCAAGAGAGAGATTAACTCACTACGGACAAAATTTGAGGATAAGGCACGCTTTCCTTATTATGAACTGCTCCGTGCAAAAATGGAGCTGCTTCGCAGCATTTACGCAAAAAACCAAAACAAAATTATCGAAAAAGCACAAGGTAAAGGAAGCTTTGGCCAATGGATAGAGCGGAATCCTTGGGTTAAAGAGTATGCTGTGTACCGAAGGCTTAAAGCACTTAACGGTGAAAAGAGCTGGAAGGAGTGGGAGGCGCACGTCAATGTCAGTGCAGAAGAGATTGAGGCATTCTGGAATAATACAGAGTTGCAGGCAGAGCATCTTTTTTGGGTGTGGATACAACAGGCGCTTGACATACAGTTCACGCGGGCATCTGAGTACCTTAAAAAGAAAGATATTATTCTGCAAGGTGATTTGCCTATTTTAATCGGTGAAGATTCCTGCGACGCGTGGGCGCACCCTGAGTTCTTTCATCAAGAACTATCGGCAGGTGCGCCGCCTGATATGTACAGTCCGGTTGGACAAAACTGGGGGTTTCCCATTTACAATTGGGATGCACTTGCTGTAACCGATTATCAGTGGTGGCGGGAGCGCCTTAAAGTTGCGCAGAAGTATTACAGTGCCTATCGCATTGACCATGTGCTGGGTTTCTTTCGGATATGGGCCTCAAGCCGTGCGGATAATTCTGCGGCGTTGGGGCGTTTTGTGCCGGAATTCCCTATTACTTTGGCGGATCTAAAAGAGCGTGGCTTTGATGAAGAGCGCATACGCTGGCTTTCAAAGCCGCATGTTCCTACCAATGAAGTCTTTGATGCTCTTGCGCAGACTAATGATAAGGAAGCCGAAGCCGAGCGGGTCTTTGCTACGGCTTTGGAGCGTATCGGCACCGAAGAGCTGTGGCTTTTCAAGGATTTTATCCATGGCGAAAAAGATATTGCTGCATTAGGCCTGTCTCAGGAGGCAACCAGCTACCTGCTTTCAGCGTGGATAAACCGGGCATTGCTGGAATTCAAACCGGGCGTCTTTTCTCCGGTCTGGAACTATGCCGATTCGCGGAGCTTCAAGTCTTTATCCGATGTGGAACGCGAGATTTTTATAGAATTGGCCAAGCAGCGTATTGCGGAGTCGGAGGAAATCTGGGAAAAACAAGGTTTCAAACTCTTGTCCGTGCTGTATAAAGCATCGGATATGATTCCGTTTGCCGAGGATCTTGGAGCGGTGCCGGAATGTGTGCCTAAAGTGCTAAAGCGGCTGAAGATTTATGGGCTTAGGGTTGTCCGCTGGTTTCGGGAATACGATAAAGAGAGAGCGCCTTACATTCCGTTTAATGAGTATCCTGAATTGACGGTGATTACTTCTTCTGTGCATGACAGTTCTCCCTTGCGTGAATGGTGGAATACTGAGGCGGATCAGACAGTGTTTAGCGGTTTTGTCGGTGTGCCGTCTCTGCCAAAGGTATACAATCCGGGGACTGCGCAAACTATTTTGAAGAAGATCGCCTCGGCGACTTCGCAGATTCGGGTTTTCCCTATTCAGGACTTGCTGCACCTTTCGCCGCGCTGGTATCGGGCGGATATATCGTTGGAGCGCATTAACATACCGGGGACGGTCAGCCCGACCAACTGGTCGTACAGGCTGCCCGCTGCTATTGCCAGAATAGAAGAGGACGAAGAGCTGCTCAAAGCCGTGCGAAAGCTTGCAAACACTAAGGCTTCACGGAAGAAACAGCCGTAAGCAGGCCTGCCTGCCCTAAACTTGGGTCTTGCATCCAAGCGGCGCACGCCTCCAAAGTCTGAAAGAAGCGCTTTTCTTGTAAAGAGAGGCGCTTCTTTTTTTGCACAGGCGCAGCAGGAACGGCAGGTACGCCTGCCTTAAACTGCGCTCATATTCCAAGTAGCGCAGGCTGTTCCGTCTCAAACTGCGCTCTTATTCCAAGTAGCGCAGGCTAACCTGTCCTAAACTCCGCTCTTATCCCAAGTAGCGCAGGCTGCCCTGTCTCAAACTGCGCTTATATTCCAAGTGGTGCAGGCTAACCTGTCTCAAACGCCGCTCATATTCCAAGTAGCGCAGGCTAACCTGTCTCAAACGCCGCTTGTAACCCAAGTAGCGCAGGCTAACCTGTCTTAAACTCCGCTTGTAACCCAAGTAGCGCAGGCTGTTCTGTCTCAAACGCCGCTCATATCCCAAGTAGCGCAGGCTGTTCTGCCTTAAACTGCGCTCTTATTCCAAGCAGCGCAGGCTAACCTGTCTCAAACACCGCTTGTATCCTATTTTATTCTAAGTAGTGCAGGCTAACCTGTCTCAAATGAAACCCGCTGACGGGCAAAAAGCCGTACGAAGCCGTACAGCCGCTCCTGATACAGCGCCGAAACATTGAAACAGCCTACGGCTGTTGCCTATGGCTTGACAAAGATAAGAAAAATAA
>JAITAM010000227.1 GCA_031284085.1 Spirochaetaceae bacterium | reverse complement strand
TTTGTCTCGGATAATGAAGTGGATAAAGCAAGTCTTTGCTGTGCGATGGAATAAAAAGCATAACACAACAGGACACTTCTGGGGAGACAGGTTCTGGAGTAGAAAGATTGTGGATGAGAAAGATTTCTGGACGGTCTTTGAGTATATAGAGCAGAACCCTGTTAAGGCGGGATTGGTAGCGAAAGCGGAGGACTGGGAGTATGGAGGAGCGTATCATCGCTCTCATGGAATAACGCGGATAGTGTCTGAGGTAACGAAGGAGTTCTGGGATAACTTCCACGCTAGGCTTTAAGAGCTGAGCTGCATGGGGTTTGTCCCCAAGACTCACTGCCCCGCTCCTTGCAGGCAAAAAGCCGAAAAGCCGTATTCTGTCTTTGATACCAGAGCTGAGCTGCATGGGGTCTGTCCCCAAGACTCTACTACTGCCCCGCTCCTTTCAGGCAAAAAGCCGTACTCTGCCTTTGATACCAGCAAGCACCGAGAACTTAGAAACAGGCTGGCCTGCGGCTGCTAGCTATTTTTTTGATGACACGGTAGACTTTCTTTCACTTATGAAAGAGTTTGTAGCTACTAATAACGACCGAGCGCAGGTGCTGGTCCATGCCCTGCCGTATATTCAACAATACCGGAGCAAAACCGTCGTCGTAAAATACGGCGGCAATGCTATGATCAATGAAGGTATTAAAACCGCCGTCATTAAAGACCTGATCCTTATGGCCTGTGTCGGTATACGCACGGTGCTTGTTCATGGCGGAGGGCCTGAGATTGACACCATGCTCAAGACCATAGGCAAAGAAAGCCGATTCGTACAAGGGTTGCGCTACACAGATGATGAAACTATGGAAATGGTGCAAATGGTGCTGTGCGGCAAAATCAATAAAGATATTGTGGCACTTATACAGCAGTCCGGCGGCCGTGCAATAGGTATATGCGGCATTGATGGCGGACTGCTCAAAGCCCGCCGTCTCAAATCTCCCGATCTCGGCTTGGTCGGCGAAATTGATTCGGTCGATACGACCGTCATTGACACGATCCTAGACTCAGGGGCGATTCCGGTCGTATCCTCAGTTGCCTTAGGCATTGAGGATACGATACTCAACATAAATGCCGATACCGCCGCTGCAAGTATAGCCGCGGCATTGCACGCCGAAAAACTCATCTTAATGACCGATGTATACGGCATACTGCGTGATATTCACGACCCTTCTTCCCTCATCAAAGTAACAAAACGTTCCGATCTCGTCTCTCTTAAACAAGACGGCACCGTAAGCAAGGGCATGATACCTAAAATTGACTGCTGCATAGCCGCGCTTGATGCCGGCGTAAGCAAAGCGCATATCATTGACGGCAGGCTTCCCCATGCTCTGTTGATAGAACTGTTCACCGATGAAGGAATAGGCACGATGATCGTTGCGTGAGCCGCCGCCCTCTTTCTAGAGCCTCATGTACGCACGGATAAAATTCTGATCAATGGCAAGGGACAGAGCTTCCTCTGATTCAAGGCGGATAGCGGCCGCTGTATGGAGAATAAGCGGCAGATCAGCCCAGCATGAGAAACCGTTCCCCCTTAAAGGCTGGTAGGGAGCATCGGTCTCTAAGAGCAGCCGATCCTCAGGCAAAAGCGCGCAAGAGCGCAAAGCTTCTTTATGGTTAAGGGCAATGCTGCTACCGAAAGAAAAGAACGCATTAACCCCGCGCTTTATAAGCGACTGTCCCTCTCCCAAAGTTCCCGACCATGAGTGAAAAATCACCGACGGAACTCTTTTTAACTGCCTGCTATAGGCAAAGACTTCATGCATGGCTTTACGGACGTGGAGGACAAGCGGCAAAGCTTTGCTTGTTGCATAGTCTAAATGCACCACAAAGAGTTCTTCTTGAACTGCTTGTGTCTTGCGCAAAGACTCGGTAAAGAGATCAAAGCCGGTCTCGCCGATAGCGTTAAGCCGGTTCTCTTTCACCAGCTGTTCAAAAAAGGAAAGGAGCTCTTGCGGATTACGGTTTATCGCAGCCGGCGCTTGAGGGTGAACCGCATGACAAAGCAGGATCCGCGGCGCATGGTCCAAGGCGGCCTTTTTTGCAAGCGATTCGGTATACAAAAAATCCTCCGTGTTCCATGAACTTGCGGCACAGATCACCCCGCGCCTGCGCCGTTCTATCTCAGCCTCCGGCATATACCGGAGCAAATCGTAGAGATGACAATGAGAATCGGTAGCCATAAAGCTCTCCCTTGCATTACTATACTACTTATGACTGCTGAACAAAAGTATAACCTTGCTTTATTCCTCGCTACCCTTGAGGATATGCTTTGTACCGGTTACGCCTCCAAAAGAGCGTATTCATTCTCTCCCGATATAGTCGATGCCGCTGCTGAGCCGGCTGAAGAACAAAAGGAGCAAGAGCCGCTCGTGTCTCCTGCGCTCCAAGAGCCTGTCCCACCGGATTCGCTTTCCCGTGTAGCAAACGAAGTATATATCTGCACCGCCTGCCCGCTTCACAAGACCCGCACGGCAACCGTTCCGGGTGAAGGAGTGGAAAAGCCGATTGTGCTGGTTATTGGAGAAGGTCCGGGCGCGGAGGAAAATAAAAGCGGCCGTCCCTTTGTAGGGCCTGCCGGCCAATTATTGGATAAAATGCTGGCTTCCATAAACCTTTCCCGTGAAAAACAGTGCTTTATCACCAATGTTGTTAAATGCCGGCCGCCGTTTAACCGTGATCCGCAGCCTGATGAAATGCTATCGTGTATGCCTTTCCTTGCCCGACAGATCGACCTGCTCAAACCGAAGCTTATCCTGAGCCTTGGGCGCATCTCAACCCAGTGGCTTTTACAAACGGATGAAGCTATAAGCCGGCTGCGCGGCCAGTGGAAAGACTATCACGGGATACCGTTTCTGCCGACTTATCATCCGAGCGCTCTCTTACACAACGAAATGTGGAAACGCCCTGCATGGGAAGATCTAAAAACGCTCAAGGCAAGACTGCAGGAACTAGAGAAATAACCGAAACTTAAACGCTCTTGAGAGAAAGTCCCTTCAAGTGCTAGTATCTTGGGTATGCTTACTTTACAAAAAACTGCTGTTCTTGCATCGCTTATGGCGGTATTGGTACTGCCTGCATCATGCTCAAAGGAAAAACAGTCTGCTACAGAAAGCTCAGACGCCCCTGAGCTTTCCGCAGCAGAACCGGAACCCACTCTAGCATGGCAGGACCGCCTTAATCTTGTGCTTTATCAAGCAGAACTTCCCACAGAAATTATGCAGAACCTTGAAACAATTACCGAGAAATCCCCGTTTATGCAAGAACTTGCCGTGATTTTAAGCGGCGACCCGTATTTACGCTTGCTTGTCGATAAACAACATGCGCTTCCTACACAGTATGAGCCGGATGATCTTGTAGAACTAAGCGGCGGCGCCTACCGGGTTTCACGTAAAGGACTTATACTGCGTAAAGCTGCTGCCGATGCCTTGCAGGTGATGGCGCAAGCTGCCGCGGCCGATAACGTTATTCTGGTTGCTTCATCAACATACCGCTCATACGCTTATCAAGCGCAAGTTTACGCACGTAATGTTCGTGAACTAGGAGAGGCGGCTGCGAATCGTGAGTCGTCGCGTCCAGGACACAGCCAGCATCAAACCGGCTTGGTCGTTGACTTTGGTTCTATAGATGACTCGTTTGCTCAAACCGACGCCGGCATGTGGATGCAGGCGCACGCAAGCCGTTTCGGCTGGTCTTTGTCTTTTCCTGACGGCTACGAATCCGTTACCGGTTATCGGTGGGAAAGCTGGCATTACCGGTATCTTGGAACTGATTTATGCCGGTTTATTGATACATATTTTGAGGGCATCCAACAATACGCTTTGCGCTTTATCTACGAATGGGAACTTCTCAATACAAAAATAAAACACTGATACTTTATTATCAGAGCTCCGGTCGGGAAGAGAGACAGGCCGGCTCGGCTTGTCTCAAAGCTTTCGGCATTATATCAAAGGCGGGCGTACGGCTCTTCATCTACAAGCAGCAGGCACAGGCGGGCACGTTGATCCGACCCATATCAGCCTGTTGAACCAAAAGCAGGCTGAGGTCTGTCCCCTATATTAGGTCTGTCCCCTATATTTTGCTTCCTGTAGGCAAAAAGCCATACGTCCGCTATTGTCAGGACAATAGTGATTTTGTATGGGATACAAGATACTCTTTATTCACACACTTTATTATTTTCTCTTTTTTTTAATTCTTTTATAACAGTATCGGTGCTTACCCCTAGTTTCCATGCCGTCGCCCATATTCTCATCTCCGTCAATCGCCAATTTGATTATGTTTTTCTTTACATTAGGGTTACAGGCATTATAGGTGTATTCTGCGTAAAATATTTTATGGGAAGATGGCGGATTATTACAGACAAGCGCTTTTTACCATTTGAAGTGCGATAAGAAGTGCGATAAGTACGGATATCCATCCTAAATTCCACTAGTTTTCGGTATATTCCATCTGCTTTTAATATAATAAGTCTATGCCAGTACACGGTTACGAAAATAGCTAAATAATTGGAGTTAAGCCGGAGCGGATAGTATGCATGACTTGTAAGAAAACCAAACAGGCACGAGCAGACAGACCGGGATCTTTTGAGGCTTATCATCCGGATATTTGAAGGACACCGAGGACAATACGGCAGTCCGCAAGTGTGGCAAACCTTGCTTCAGGAGTTTCATGTGAGGGTAAGCCGAAAACGGATGGAACGGCTGATGAGAAAACAAGGACTTAAGGCTCGAAAGAAGAAGAGCGGGGTGAACACGACAGACTCAAGGCATTTACTGCCGGTGACGGAGAACCGGTTGAACTGGGAGTTTAGGGCGAGCGGACCGGGGAGCAGTAGATGTCGGACATAACGTATCTGAAGACCGACGGTAGGTGACTGTATGTGACGGTGATACTAGAGTTATGGGATCGTAACGTGATAGGATGGGCATTTTCTGAAGACTTGGAAGCCGGCCATGTATGCGACGCGTTTATGATGGCCTGCACGAACCGTAAGCCGAAGAGTGGTCTACTCTTTCATTCAGACCGGGGAGTACAATATTGTAGTAAAGAATTTCGAGATGTATTATCGGCACGATGTCCGCAGCTCAGGCAGAGTTTAAACCGGAAGGGGAACCGTTGGGACAATACCTGTGTGGAGAGTTTTTTCAAGACGTTAAAAGTGGAAACGGATAAGTTGGAAAGAAGATACACGAAAAAGGAGGGGTAGAGATTTTTGAGTACATAAAACTATATTATACTAAGCGACTTAGACATTCAATGTTCGGCATGCTATACCGATAGCAGTAACACATTGCAACACGGCTTAACTTACTGTCTGTCACATCGGGGGAATTCCGCCCCCTATCATACTTTGTAGATCACCACTCAAAAAATCTCCCCCTCCTCATCCACGAGTAACTTCAAGGTAAGTTCCATCTTGAAATCAATGCTCCTTGGTACCTGCATAGATCCTCATCATTAACACAAGCCATATATCCCACTTTCATCTACCAGAAACAATGAAGGTAACAAGGCAACATTGCAAGACGCTTATTTTATAATTTGACTTTGCAATTCATCTTTTAAGGTATTTGCCATGGGCAAGAAGGTTGCTATGGTCACGGCTCCGGATATAGCGCCTCCAATTAAAGGCACAATCTTGCCAATACCTTTAGCCAATCCCTGTTTGGCCAGATTAGCTCCCAGCACCTTGGCTACCTGCTTGGCTATTTGGGGTAAGCCGATTTTTGCCAAAGCAATCACCGGAAGCTTTCGGGTAGTTTCCTTGCACAGAATTTCCGACATGGGCTTTAATACGCTATTTGCTTCTTTCGCGCCGCTCATGATACCGATGAATATGGTTAAGACCGCGAGGAAAGCTTCTTTGTCCTCTTCCCCCTCATTATCCACCTGCAAATCGGGCCACCCATAGACGTATGCCAATTTTTGGGCGATGACGATTACATGATAATAATATTGAGCTAAATCCGCGGGTATGGTTCCCGCCATAGCGATTCCCCCCGGAAGTCCCGCAAGAAATGAGGTGCCTGTTACAATGGTCGTATGGGACCGTATCGCCCCATCTGCTATTTTATTCAGGGCATCAATAGGGATCCCGGCCTTCCCCGGCCCTTGATCCAGAATCTTGGCCAGTTCATCCCCTGTATATTTCGTAAATTCTTTTTCTAAAAAATCCATCCTATTTATCCGAGCACCGGGCATTTTTAGGGCTGTATCCAAAATTCCATACCACACACCACTGCTTTCTTTTTCTTCATCTGCCATATTCTAACTCCTTACAAAAAAATATAACCATATTATATAATTGCGTTTTATCTATTGTCAATAGGTTTTACAGGAACAGAGAAGGTATAGTTTGCAT
>JAITAM010000218.1 GCA_031284085.1 Spirochaetaceae bacterium | reverse complement strand
TTTTTCCACAAACGCAAGGCCCTTGCCCCCCCCATTTTGAGCAGGGTTTGACGCTCGTGCGGGGTTAATGCGATGGTATAAAGGGCGAGGACCTGTAGCAGGCGGCATCTGCCCGTGAACCTGCGTTATCGTCACCTCCGGTATCGCTGTTGTGTGCTTATCGTTTTTCATAAGTCTTCCCTTGGAATGAATGTTCGTTTATTATACCATAAAAAGCCGTCTAACAAGTTCCGCGGTATAAGGTCAGATGCTTGCGCCAACTGTGTTGACGCTCCGCAGCCTTTCGCTTATACCGCCATAGTGGGTGGATATACGAAAGAGTACGGATAGAGCGTAGTTATGTGCCATTTTGCTTGAAATTTCATCAAAACATCGAAGACATATTGACAAAATATAAGGAAGATGTTGTTGTTTATAACAATATTGAATTGATAATAAGGAGATTATTATGGCAGAAATTTATTTTTGCAAGGACCGGCGAATTCTGGTAAATCCTCCACAATAAAAGAAATTTTTGAAATATTGAATATAAAATATCCAAATTATATAAAAAAGAATTATTTTTCAGATTATTTTCCAAATCAATATGATATAAAAATCGAAATGCAAAATGTGAACGGCTTTTTAGTGGGCATAGAGAATCAAGGCGATCCGAATTCGCGTCTTGAAGAAAGTTTAAATGAATTTGAACAACATAATTCTGGAATAATTTTTTGTGTGGCAAGAACTCGTGATATGACCGTTCAATAGATAAATTCACATTCACAAAAATATCATATAAATTTTATTCAACAAACAATTATTAGAAATAATAAGCAGCAACAAGCTCAAAGGAATCAAACTGTTGCACAAGATATTTTTTCTAAAGCAGGTTTATGAAAATATGAGGGAGCAAAACGGCACATAACGGGACTATTTACGTTCCGGCGGCTCCAGCGTTTCAGTCGGCTAGGTCATTCCGCTGCACTTCATTTTGGAATTATTACAGGCAGCTTCGTAGGATTATCCTATGGAATCGAGAGATGTCATTGAACATAACTATAAACAGGGGAGGAATTATGTGGAAAATATAATAAATGAATTGGCTGTTCTGGTAGAAAATGCGTGTAAATCTAAAAATAATATATTTGGATATGGAATTTGGTCTCATCACATAAAGCCAATGATACCTATAGGGCAAAAATTGGCGGAAGAATATGGCGCCGACAAAGAAATTGTAACAATAGCGATACTATTACATGACTTGGCCTCAATACAAGATGAGAAAAATTATAAAGAGCATCATATAATTGGTTCTCAAAATGCTGAAAAAATATTAAAAGGGTATAATTATCCCCAAGAAAAGATAGAAAAGATAAAATTGTGTATATTAAACCATAGAAGCAGTGTAAATAATGATAAAAGCAGCGTGGAAGAGCTATGTGTGGCGGATGCCGATGCAATAATACATTTAACAGAAATATCGTCATTATTTTATGCGGCATATAAAGAGATGGGGAAGAGCATAGAAGAAGGGCAAAAATGGATAAAAGAAAAAATAAAAAAGGATTATAAAAAGATAAGCGAAAGAAGTAAAACAAAATATAAAGATGAATATGAAACGATAATAAAGCTGCTAGAAGAATAAAAGCGGCTCGCAAAGCTTTGGCCCCGCTTGTGTTTCACTCTCGCACCTATCCACACATGGAGGGAAGTATAAAAGCTTCTCTTCATGTATCCCTTAAACAGCATGGCGGCTCTTTATTGTTGTTCCCTTGCGCCGGCTTTTCCTAACGCCTTTTTTGAGCGTATAACTTTGTACAAGAGTGCGCTGCTGCAGCAAGCCGTTCTTCTTCATATAAGAAAATAATATCCGGTTTCTGTTCGCTATGAAAATTATCCAGCGCTTTGTCCCCAATTGTCTCCCGTGGTAGGGCGAGAATAATAATAGCACACTGGGTATCCGGCTGCGGCAGCGTGTTTTTATCTGCAAGAGAAAGCGCAGCAGGATAGGCTAATGCTTCGGTTAATTCCGCAACGTTTCCTTCAACGATTTCCGCACCACTCCAGCCAAGAGCAATATCCATACCGCGTTTGCTCAAGTCAAATATCAGTGCCAGCGCTTTTTCACAGAGCATATCGACTGCACGCTGGGACTGCGCTGCATTGATAAACAGCTTCTCATCTGTGTATGTGTCTAAAAGTAAGACAAGCCGGGAATGCGGAGGATCTTCTCGTTCTTGTTCTCGCACAAAAAGATCGCCTGCATGGCTGTAGAGCTTCCAGTTTATCCGGCGCGGGTCGTCCCCCGGTATATATGGGCGGTTTTCTATCAACTGATCGCTGCGCTTAAAAGCATGGGCGTTCCGGTATGCTCTGCCTCCGGGGCGCAGCGTTACTGAAAGCGTCTGTTCATCCGGCACAGGCGATGCAAGAATACAAGGACTGGCCTCCTTGAAAACCGTCCATGCACAGCGAAAAAAACCAAAGCTGTCAAGCAAAACGAATTCGTCTCCTGAGCGAAAGTAAGCGCCCCGATCAGGCACTGAAAGGGAGGACAGGAATGTTTCGGTATGGTTTGGATTAAAACTATGCTGAATAAGCCGGCCGTCCTTTGTTATAAAAGAAAGCTCATAGCGCACGAGTATGCCCGGTAAACAGAAAAAACGCCCGACAGTATCACTATTCATGTAAAAAACTTCAACCTGCTCGCCGGCACGAATCCGATTATGAGCGATGTTTATGGACAGTTTCATGGAACGTTTGCGGTAGACCAGCTTAAGAATCAGGATTCCACACAAACAATACCCCGCTATTGACAGCAGTACTGTGGCAATCACTAAAAGACTCGTTTCCTGCCGGATTATACCGGCGCTACCGGCAATAAATCCCAAAAGCACAACAAAAAAGCCAACCGTCCGCGGTCTAAGCATAGCTTCTCCTTATACCGCGCCTTGGGATAGGCGCGAGTCTACACGGTGGCAAAGCATAGACAGCAGCTGCGCAAGACTTTGCATAGAGCATTTACAAAACGCCTTTGGCTTGTTCCCAATACTTTTCCATAAGGGCGCTGTTATCGGCATTCATGTCTTGCGCGGCTTCCTTCATCTTCTTTTCAAGGTATGCAAAGCGTGCGCTAAATCGAGCATTTGTCCCCTGTAATGCAACGGAAGGATCCTTGTGCAAGAAACGGCACAGATTCACCGCTGCAAATATCAGATCGCCTGCTTCAGCTTCAAGCGCGTCTTGATCGGCGGCTTTAAGAGCCTCTTTCAGTTCATTCAGTTCCTCTTGCACTTTATCAAAGACTTCCTCAACACAGGGAAAGTCAAAGCCGGCCTGCGCTGCCTTTTTTTGCAGTTTGTACGCCCTTTGAAGGGGCGGAAGGCCGCGCGGCACCGTATCCAAAAGTCCGTCTTTGGGCGCTCGTCCCTCCTTGAGGACTTTGTCCCGCGCCCAATTTTCCAAAACTTCGGCGCTGTCCTTAACTTTGACCGTTCCAAACACGTGAGGATGGCGGCGGATAATTTTCTCTCTAACGGCTGCAAGCACATCTTCCACCGAGAAGAGGCCAGCCTGCTCGTGCATATAAGAAACCATGGTTACCAATAAGAAGAGGTCGCCCAACTCCTCCTTAATATGCTCCGGTTCATGTTCGTCAATGGCTTCCACACATTCAAAAACCTCTTCAACTAAGTCGCTGCGCAGTGTCTGCGGATTTTGTTCTCTATCCCACGGGCATCCTTGAGGCGAACGCAGTGTTACTATGACATCGTAAAGGTCCTTGAAAGCTTGCGGATCAAATTTTTTTTGTGTATCACTCATAAAATAAAAATACCGTATTTTTTGACAAAAGTTAAGGTCTACTGTCGGCAGGCACAGCCGCAGGCTCTTTCAAAGCTTCGGCGTTGTATCAAGGGCAGACGTACGCTTCTCCGTCTGAAAACAGCCGCAGGCTCTTTCAACGTTTCGGCGCTGGTATCAAGGGCAGCGGACTGTTTGCAGGCCAGCCTGTTTAACGTTTCGATGTTGGTATCGGAAGCAGCGTACGCTTCTTCGTCTGAAAGAAACAGTCAAAGGTCTGACCTATATCAAAGAAGGCGTACGGCTTTTTTGTAGGCCAGCCTGTTTCAACGCTTCGGCATCGTATCAAGGGCAGCGGGCTATTTGCCTACAGGAAATAGGCACAGAAGCTTACCTTAGTTAAGTGGTGATAAGTGCATCAAGGTCGATCTCCGCGGCTGTAGCAGGTACCGTAATACCAAAGTTTTCCAGCACCTCAGGGTGCAGTTCACCGAAGATACCGACGGTTTTTCCGGCACATTGAATAGCCGCACTACGACCGGCAATAAAACGAGGATCACTTGCCTCCAAAGCACTGTACTCACGAGAGAGGTAGTAAAAAAGCGTCTGAAGCTGACCGGCGACCGTGTTGAAATTAGCATCCCTATCCGTATGCAGGAAACCGACAAATTGCCGCGTCGCAGTGCCGTAATTTTCAGTGCTGTCTCGGTAGGCAACTTTACCTACTTCAAAAATCTTGTGCGGATAGGCTGCATGACCGGACACAGACTCGCTTATCAAGAGAGAGGTAATCACCGAATTGCGCAGGTATTCGTAATTTTCCGTCATGGGATTAGCAATACGGATTATCGTATCGCCGCCGCCACGCATCCGATCAACAAAATCCTTGTACGACCCGAGGTAGTTATAGATCATCTCCTGATAGCCTAATCCTATAAGCAGCTCTTTGACGGTCCGGCTAAACAGCGTAATAGGAGAAAGCCGCCCTATGGTGAAATCCCTAGGGCGAATCGGAGAGAACGCCTTCAAGCCATGCCCTATCATAATATCCTCCGCCACATCGGCTGCATGCAGAAAGTCATTCCGGTATTCAGGCGGCTCCATCCATACACCTTCTTCTTCCTGCACGGCCGCACGCTCCTTTGCACGGCCGGCTCGGGCTTTACAACCCATCTTTTCCAGAGCCGCAATACACTCATCCGCCGACAATTTTTTACCCAAAAACCGCTCTACCCGTGTGAGCGAACAAAAGACCGGCTCCTGAAAATAGTACGGCGTCGTTACCCGAGAGCCGAAGCCCGTATCGTACTCATATTCAACTATAACCGGCTTTATGGTAAAACCCTGATCGGCAAGCGCACAGGCCATAATTGATGCCGACAGCGTTACCGAAGGTAGGTCTGTCCCGGTAAGCTCAACAAAAAGGTCGGTATCGCCTACCTGCACCGCGCCAAGATCGGCGGAATTGATAATAGGCGGGTATGAAAGCACCGCGCCACGGGCATCGGTTAGGAGCGGATGTAAAGGTTCATGTTCTTGGATAAAGGCATAGTCCCTGCCTTTAGGGTGTTGTTTGAGAATCTCCCGCAGCGTAAGCGGACAATTCCATTGTAAGGGAACGAAAGAGACCGTATCAGGATCAACGGCTTTGTAAATAATTGGCCACTGAATAAGTTCTGTGCGGTAAAGCCCCATAGAAATGGTGCGGCGCTTGCGTCCAAAGTTCCACGCAAGTTTTTCCTGTGTTTGTATCATGTCGCGCAGGGACGAGTCGGTAATTGCCTTGCCGGTAGCAATGAAGCCTGAAAGGTAGGGCCTTACCTGTTTAACCGATGCTTTAACGTGAACGCTATGCTCTGCGGGGCGTTCAGCGCCAGGGCGTGAGAAGAACGGGTAACTAGGCTTGAGCGTTGAGTAGTAAAGCCCCAACTGCCGAGCGCAGCCGGCTGTTGACCAGAGATCAGGGCGATTGGTGTCGTTGAGTTCTATTTTTATGATACGTTCAGCGGCCGGCACATTTTTATCCGAGTCTTCGGATAGTTCTGCCTTAGCGCAACTCAAAGCTTCTTCAAAAGCATCAGGGCTTTTGAACCGGATACCGACCAATGAATAAAACAGTTCTTCATTTACTTCAATTTTGGGCATGATTATTTCCTTTGTAGTAAGCGCAGTCTACCATAACGCGCCGGCTTCATGCAAGCACAGCCGCAGGCTGTTCAAAGGTCTGACCTGTCATACGCCAGCGTGTTTCTGGCTTCGGCGTTAGTGTTGGTACTGGGAATGGTGGATGGTTTTTTGCCTACAGGAAACAACCTTAAGCCTGACCTGATTCATTGAAGTACCTTCAATTCTGACTTCAAGATTGTGTCATCCACGAAAGAAACGATTCTTGTAATCCCGTGTTCCCGATGATACGCCCCGCTGTACTTCCATTCACAAGGCTCTTTTACAAGTCCCGCCTTAACGGGGTTCTGATCAATGTAGTTATACACTGCCCAGAAGTCCTGCTCGTCTGTTATTACTCGCGAATAGAACCTATCTCCCCAGAAATGTCCTGTCTTGTGGTTCATTTTGTTCCACCGAATCGCAAATACCATCTTAATCCATTTCAATATCTCGGACAAACTTTGTCCTTCGGCTGGAGTGATAAGAAAATGGAAGTGATTCGACATGATACAAAAGTTCCAAAGCTTGAATTTGAAACCTTTTACTGTTAATGCTTCCTCGACTATGGCGAGGAACAGCTCTTTCATCTTATCGGGATCGAGTTCAAAGAGGAAACGATTAACTACCGAGAAGATATAATAGGTGAGGCCTAAATCAGTGCGGCCTCGTGGCGAATAATGCGAAGACATGGTACATAGATAACGGGATAAACATGGCATTTTGCTTTAGTCAGCTGCTCTTTTTTTTTACTCTTTTTTTTCTTGAGGCTAGGTCTGACCTGATTTCTGGCTTGCATGGTTTTCGGCTTTGTTAGGGAACTAAAAGGTCTGACCTGCTATTGTCGTATGATTCTGGAAAATGATCCGCATCTCTTGAGAAAGATTTGCCTGAGTCTTCTGGTAAAGTCCCGTAAGGCAAGGGAAGTTTCTGTTTCGTTCTTTTTTTACTCTTTTTTTCTTGAGGCTAGGTCTGACCTGTTCTCTTAATAGAAAAAGGATAGAAGGGACATAGTGTGTCCCCTCTATCCTTTCAATCTAAACAGTTCTGCTAAATCTAGTCCTGTGCTTTCAAATCCTGCGGGAAACCGGGGAGCTGC
>JAITAM010000125.1 GCA_031284085.1 Spirochaetaceae bacterium | reverse complement strand
ATAGCAAATATGCGAAAGATTCAATGGTATTCAGTATAAAAGTCAAAAAGTTCAGCAGCAACAGCCGCAGGCTGTTTCAAAGCAGGCACGGCCTGTTTCAGCCGCAGGCTGTTTCAAAGCAGGCATGGCCTGTTTCAAAGGTTGTTGATGTCGGGAGCGGAGGTACGGCTTTTTGCCTGATAGAAGCAGCCACAGGCTGTTTCGGAGGTCTGACCTGTTTTGCCTATGAGGTCTGACCTGTTTCTGCCTATGAGGTCTGACCTGTTTCTGCCCATGAGGTCTGACCTGTTTTGCCCCTGAGGTCTGACCTGTTTCTGCCTATGAGGTCTGACCTGTTTTGCCTATGAGGTCTGACCTGTTTCTGCCCATGAGGTCTGACCTGTTTCTGCCCATGAGGTCTGACCCTTCCTGCCTATGAGGTCTGTCCCTTCCTGCCCATGAGGTCTGTCCCTTCCTGCCTATGAGGTCTGACCCTTCCTGCCCATGAGGTCTGACCTGTTTCTGCCCATGAGGTCTGACCCCTTTCTGCCCATGAGGTCTGTCCCTTCCTGCCTATGAGGTCTGACCTGTTTCTGCCACCCCCTACTCCAGACCCTGAACACCCTAGCCTCCAGACCCTAAACTCCCTTTCGCCAGACCCTGGAGACCCTAGCCTCCAGGCCCTAGACTCCCTTTCGCCAGACCCTGGAGACCCTAGCCTCCAGACCCTGAACACCCCCTAGTCAGAGCCTCTTTGCTACCCCCTACTCCAGCGCATGGAGACCCTAGCCTCCAGACCTTGAACACCCCCTAGTCAGAGCCTTCGGGCTTGGAGGTCTGACCCCTTCCTGCGGGCGCGGCCTATGGCTTTTTGCCTGTAGAAGCAGCGCCCTAAGCTCTGGCCTATCTGATCCTTCCCTCACAGACCCGCCCACAACCACTCTGCCGCAAGCTCAAGCCCTCGCGCCTATGAAAAAAATCATAACGTACAAGAGACGCGCAAAACAAGAGCGCTCAATTCAATGAGTAGAAAATGTTAAAAACTACTAGACAAAGAAAAAGAATCTTTGTATAGTACGAATTGTCCTATAGTAACGTTATTTATAAATGGCGCCGTACCCAAGTGGCTAAGGGAGAGGTCTGCAAAATCTTTATCGACGGTTCGATTCCGCCCGGCGCCTGAATTAAAAATAGTTTTTGTAATTGCATCTTAATTAACTACTAACTACCGAAAATAATCTTATGATTTTTGATAAACGGGAAAATAAGTTATCATATCAAGCAAAAGATGACTCTATCTGTCCGGCGTGTACTACAGTTTTTCGGCGTGAAGAACTGCTTACCGGAGGAGGGCGGCTTATTGCCGGAGTGATTACCGATGAGCTGCACCGACTTTATGAGCCATCTGCAAAGTACGGTGATGTGTACCCACTTGTCTATCAAGCGACCGTATGTCCTGTTTGTTGGTTTGCATCAATGGAAAAAGATTTTTATGCACTACCGGCAGACGCAGCCGAGCAGGTCAATGATAACCGAGAAAAACGAATGGAAGAGGTGCAGCTTCTTTTCCCTGATCTTGACTTTAGTAGAAATCGTGATTTGATCTCCGGCACCGCATCTCAGTACCTTGTGATGCGCTGTTATGACTATTTTAATAAAGACGTATCACCAACCATAAAGCAGGGAATTGCCGCACTCAGAGCCGGATGGCTTTTTGACATATTGCATGAAAAAAATCAGGGTGAAAATTACGATTGGCTTGCTACATTACTCAAAAAAAAAGCCTTGTTTTTTTACTCAGAAGCCATCCGTCGTGAACAAAATGGACAAGAAACAATATCTGCAATTAAAAACTGCGGCCCAGACACTGATAAAAATTATGCTTATGAAGGAATCTTGTATTTATCTGCGCTCTTGCAGGTAAAATATGGACAAACAGATGATCGTGCTAGGCGAATCGCATCGTTAGAAGAGGCAAAACGCACCATAGCTCGTATGTTTGGGGTCGGTAAGACTTCAAAAGAAAAGCCGGGGCCGCTTTTGGAACATGCGCGGGATTTGTATATGTTGATCAACAAAGAGCTTAACGAGACTGATTGATGACAATTTTAGAAGCGATAATCCTTGGCGCGGTTCAAGGACTAACTGAATTTTTACCGGTAAGCAGTTCGGGGCATTTAGTGTTGCTGCAGCAACTGATGCACATTGAGGCGCCGTCCCTCTTTTTTGACACCATGCTCCACGTCGGCACGCTATTGGCGGTTTTTGTAGTGTTGTGGCCCGATATTTGGGCATTGCTGCGTCAGCCGATACAGCCATTGACCAGCTTTTTGGTTTTAGCAACGCTTCCGACAGTTATAGTGGCGCTCTTTCTGAGAGATTTTATAGAAACATTTTTTGAATCATCGAATTTTTTAGGAATTGCCTTTTTGATCACAGGAATCGCCCTCTTTGTAGCCGAGTACATCTCTAAAAGACCGGGAAGATTTCGCAGCGACTTAGAATTGAATGGGAGAGACGCTCTTCTTGTTGGTATTATGCAGAGTATTGCTCTTTTACCCGGCATTTCCCGTTCAGGCTTTACTGTAGCTGCCGCACTTTCCTGTAGACTTGAGCGGGGTTTTGCAGCGCGCTTCTCCTTCCTCTTATCAATTCCAGCCATAATAGGCGCCGTGATATTCCAAGTACAAGAACTACCCGATAAAGTCAGCCTTTCTCTCTATAGTATGCCAATCATTGCCGGTACCTTTACCGCTGCTGTCGTAGGATTTATCTCTATTAAAATTATGCTTAAGCTGATACAAGAACATTCCCTGCGTATATTCGCCTGTTACACGGTAATTCTCGGTATAGTGCTATTGATATATCGAGAATACTAATCTTACTGCCCTAGTACCGTCCCCAGTAAATCCGGTGCGCCGTTCATAAAATCACGCCAAAGGAGAGCTTTCTTGGTCGAGTATTGCAAGCGTTGCACCCCCAGAAGCCCATTGCCGGTCTGGATGAGTAGGCCTGCTTTCTTATCAGTACCAATAACAGTACCGGGGATGCTGCCGGTATAGCTAGTATCCGACACCGGCTTGCTCTCAAGGAGATATATATACCGGCCGCAATGTGTGCTAAAAGACAAAGGCCATGGAGTAAATGCTCGTATTTGAGCATCAATGTCCAGCGCACTCTTTGTCCACTCTATCAAGCCATTTTCTTTTGAAAAAAGCCGGCAATAGCTTGCTTCCTCATGGCTTTGAGGCTTTTCTTCAAGCATTGTTCCAGCAGCTATATTTTGTACTACTTCCAAAAGAATGTCCGCAGCAAAACCGGAAATATACTCGGTTAAAGATCTGGTAGTTTCACAGCCGGTAAGGGAAAAGCGTTTTTGGGCAAGAATATTGCCGCTATCCATTTCTAATGCGAGCCTTTGTATACTGATACCGGTTTCCGGCTCACGATGCAAGATGACCGAGCTTATCGGGCTGGGTCCTCTGTATTTTGGTAGAAGACTCGGATGTACATTGATGCCGCCCTGTGGAAATAAAGATAAAAATCGAGGGCCAAAAATATGTCCGTACGCAAACGACACCAGTAGATCCGGTTTGAGCGCTGCAACCGCAAGCCGGGCGGCGGAGTCAAGTTTTTCCGGCTTGAGTTGTAGACACTGTGGAATTAGAAGCGCAGCTGCTGCCCCTATATCACTTGGCAAGGGCCGGCTTTGCCCTCCGCGGGGACTATCGGGCTTAGTTAGAATACCGACAAGTTCAAAGCTATCCCCCGAATAATGCGCTAATAGTTCAAGACTTGGCGCCGCAATAGCCGGAGTTCCGGCAAAAAGAATACGCATTAGTCTTTTTTATGCCTTTCTATATTTAGCAAGCAGTCGTTTTCTTTTAAGTTCTGTAAGGTAGTCGATGAACAAAATTCCTTCAAGATGATCTATCTCGTGAAGTATTACCCGTGCTAATATTCCGTCTGCCGTAAAATTGAAAGGTTTAGCTTTTTCATTCCACGCTTGTATATGCACCGATTCTGCTCGTGTTACATTTGACCAAATACCCGGTAATGAAAGACAGCCTTCCTCATACACAATCGTTTCTGCCGAAGTTTCTAATAACGAGGGATTGATAAAAACACGCACACCATCACCTTCAATATGGGTTACAAAAATACGCTTCATAAAACCGACTTGCGCACCGGCAAGACCTACCCCTTTACCTTTGTGTAAAGCCTCTATCATATCCTGTGTAATATTCAAAAGTTCTTCGTTAAACGTAGTAATACGTTCAGATTTTTGCCGTAGCAATTCATTGTCAAGGGTGATAATTTCCATGTATTAACGATACTCAATTCAGGCTATTTTGTAAATCCGTCTACAAAACCAGCTTTTCTACCGACAATGAACGTATGAAACTTGAGTCAATAAGCGCTCTTTACATAGATACAGATCGATTTACGCCGGCGCCGGCTTTAGAAAAAACGGTAAAAGCCGGAACGACCTTTTCGGCGTTACTTGAAAAAGAAAGCTCTGAGTCCGGCACAACAGAAAAGCCGGTAATTGATAAAACTGATAAGCTCTATGAGCAATGCGAAGCTTTAGAAACCTTTCTTATTAAGAATCTGCTTAATAGTATGCGGAGTACTATTCAAAAAACCGGACTTATTGATGAAGGCTTTGCCGGCAAAATGTACGAAGATATGCTGTACGATGAATACGCCAAGGATTTCAGCAAGAACGCCGACTTTGGTTTAGCTGAATTAGCATACCTTGAATTAACCCAACAAAGAGGTAAAAAGTAGCGGCTCCTGATGCGGCCGCAGCCACTAGCTGTTAATTAAACGGTCGTATTGCTTGCTTTCCGCTTCTATCTTGAGCAAATGCACTCTTTCTTTCTCTATTTCTAATTCTAATATTTCTTTCTGAAGCTGGAGTTTCTTTACTTCTTCTTGGCTCTTGTTGAGAAGGTAAACAAACGAAAAAACTATTGCCGGTATACCGACACATAACGATATTGTAGTAATCTGACTAAGCATCACAGTAACTCCATAATTCAAATTAGTATAAA
>JAITAM010000024.1 GCA_031284085.1 Spirochaetaceae bacterium | reverse complement strand
TTCCCCCAGACCTTATATAATCACAGACCCTAAGTTTCGGCATTGTATCCCAAGCGGTGTATGCCTCTTCATCTGTAAGAAGCCGTGCAGTCCCGGACAGCGCAGACCTCACAGAACTTGCGCTGAGATGCCCAGAACTTATATTACAGCTCAGACCTAGTCCATCTAAAAAGATGGCGCAGTCTTTGTGGGGTTGCTTTGAGGGTTCTCAAAAGTTCGGTCTATGATTGATTTGTGGCGGCGGGCTGCCAGTGTCCGTGCAGGCTTAGAAGAGATCGGCAATGGCGTGTTCGCCTGCGCTGATAAGAAGATACTCTATGGAATCAACCAGTGCCGCACGGCTTGCGTCAACTAGATCCTCAGAAACACCAACCGTTGTCCATACACGAGTTCCATCCGTTGATTCAATGAGGACCCGCACCGTAGCCGCTGTAGCCTCCTTGCCGTTGATCACCCGAACTTTGAAATCGGAGAGCCGCACCCGTTCAAGCTGTGGATAAAAACGTGTAAGCGCCCTGCGCAAGGCGCTGTCAAGGGCATGAACCGGCCCATTCCCTTCGGCAGCCGCAATTTCATACGTGCTGCCGACCATAATCTTTACCCACGCATGGGAACACAATATAGCATTGCCGGCAGGATGTTCATTAGCAACTCGGTATGCAAGAATGGTGAAAAAAGAGCAGTCCCAGCCTAATTCGCGCCGTATCAAGAGATCAAAGCTCGCGTCCGCACCTTCAAATTGCCATCCATCCGCTTCTAAACTCTTTAATTTGCCGGCAAGGGCCTTAGTTAAAGGATGCTCCTTGGTTATTTCCGGATTGATTTTGCGGATGCGCTCGGCAATAACGGAACGTCCGCTCACTTCGCTGATTAAAAAATGGCGATCGTTTCCTACTTGTGCCGGCTCTATATGCTCAAATGAATGGTGCGCCTTGAGAATAGCGTCCGCATGCATACCTGCCTTGTGCGAGAAAGCGTCCGTTCCCACATAAGGCATGGTTGCGGGGAGTATCACATTGCTTATTTCGGCAACACGGCGTGCTATTGCAGTAAGGTTCGCCAGCTTCCCCGGCGGCAAAGAGTGCAGCCCCAGCTTTAGTTCTAGCGTAGGGAGGAGCGTGGTCAGCGCCATATTGCCGCAGCGCTCACCTAAGCCGAGCAGGGTACCCTGAACATGGCAGCAGCCGGCTTTTACCGCCATGAAGGCATTGGCGGCCGCCATACCAGAATCATCGTGGGTATGTATACCAAGCACAGCAGGCACGGAAGGCTGCACGAGAGAAACCGCAGAAAACACCTTGTCCGGAAAAGCCGCGCCGTTAGTATCGCAAAGCACAATGCAGTGTGCGCCGGCCTTGTAAGCTGTTTGCACCGTAGCGCACGCATAATCAGGATCCGATAGAAAACCATCAAAGAAATGCTCCGCATCAAAGATAACAGAGCGGCCGTGTTCAGTTAAAAAGGCAATCGTTTCGGCAATCATAGCAAGATTTTCTGCCGGGTCTACGTTAAGCACTTCCTGCACCTGCATATTCCAAGCTTTGCCGAAAATGACCACTGTCTCGGTTTCCGCTTTAAGGAGCATTTGGAGCTGAGAATCTGTCTGCACGGTACAATCTTTTTTTCGGGTTGCGCCGAAAGCGCAGATTTGAGCATAGTCAAGACGGAGCGTGGGAGCGATGCGGAAAAACTCCCTATCCTTAGGGTTGCTGCCGGGGTTGCCGGCTTCTATCCACCGTACTCCCAATTCATCAAGGGCGCAAGCTATGGCAATTTTATCCGCCACTGAAAAGGAAATCCCCGGCGACTGGGCGCCGTCACGGAGTGTCGTATCAAGAATATCAATGGAAGAAGGGTAAGAAGGGCAAGGCGGAGTCACTTTATATAACATAATCCCAAAATAGATCCGCCTGTAAGAAATCTGCCTGCAAGGTCTGTCCCCTCGTGTTTTGTTCATCGGACTTAAAACGCAGCTCCGGGGTTTTTACGCTGACTTTGGTTCTCTCAGGCACTGAGGAAGTTACGAAGGCATTACTGCCGATGACGACACCTTCGCCGATCACGGTCTGTCCGCCGAGAATGGAAGCGCCTGAATAAATGGTTACGTTATCTTCTATTGTTGGGTGCCGCTTTATCCCTTTTATAGACTGTCCTCCACGTGTGGAAAGCCCGCCTAAGGTTACTCCTTGGTAGAGTTTTACATAGTTACCGATAATGGTCGTCTCTCCAATGACAATGCCGGTGCCGTGATCAATAAAGAAGTGATGTCCAATGCAGGCTCCATGATGAATATCAATGCCGGTTATGCTGTGGGCATACTCGGTCATAATCCGCGGAATAAGCGGTACTTGTAACTCATGTAACTGGTGAGCAAGTCGATAAACCATAATCGCAAACAAGCCCGGATACGAAGAAATGATCTCGTCTTTACTATACGCCGCCGGGTCGCCATCAAAGGTTGCCGACACATCGGTTGCCATACATGCACGGATGGATGGGAGCTGCTCTAGAAACATAAAGGTAAGCTTTGCTGCCGTTTGAGAGACCGTCTCCTGCGAACTTTCACGGTATTCATCACGGTGTCTGAGTGCGTGGGCTATCTGGCGGGACAGGTTAAAGACAATCTCTTCAATCAAATCTCCGGCGTAATATTCCACCGTGTTATGAGAGATATTTTTTTTGCCGAAGTAACCGGGGAAAATAACGCAGCGTAGTTTCTCAAGAGTTTCAATTAGCACGCTTCTGTTGAGTTGGTCTTGAGTATCAATTTTGATAATCTCGCTATGTTCTTCATAACTTTCAAGCAGAGCATCAACGATGTATTTAATGTCTTTTATCATAGTATTTGTAGTGTACTATACAAACCGGAAATAGAAAAGGCAGGCGCGGCTACTGAAGTCTGACCTGTTACCTGTCGTTGGCGGCGCTTTTTGCCTGATCACCTGAAAGAGTGCAAACGCTCTGTCCTTTTTCCCAACAACTGGACAGCCACAGTCTGCTCCAAAGCTCCCAGCGCTGGCAGGCACAGCTTGCTTCTAAACTTTCGATATTGTATCCAAAGCGGAGTACAGACCTAGCCCAAACCCGCCTCCTGACTCTGACTCAGAGCTGGTTGCAGGCTCGCTGTTTTTGCGTAAGACTGAAATGTTCAGGCGGCCAAATAACTCGTTCCTGCCTACTCTCCTCACTGGAGTACCTTCAGCTCTGACTTCAAGATTGTGTCATCCACGAAAGAGATAATTCCTGTAATCCCGTGTTCCCGATGATACGCTCCACTGTACTTCCATTCACGAGGCTCTTTTACAAGTTCCGCCTTAACAGGGTTCTGATCGATGTAGTTATACACGTTCCAGAAGTCCTGCTCGTCCGTTATCACTCGTGAATAGAACCTATCTCCCCAGAAATGTCCAGTTTTGTGGTTCATTTTGTTCCAGCGGATCGCAAACACCATCTTAATCCATTTCAATATCTCAGACAAACTCTGTCCCTCTGCTGGAGTGATGAGAAAATGGAAGTGATTCGACATGATACAAAAGTTCCAGAGTTTGAACTTGAAGCCTTTTACCGTTAGTGCTTCCTCGATTATGGCGAGGAACAGCTCTTTCATCTTATCGGGATCGAGTTCAAAGAGGAAACGATTAACTACCGAGAAGATATAATACGTGAGACCTAAATCAGTACGGCCTCGTGG
>JAITAM010000163.1 GCA_031284085.1 Spirochaetaceae bacterium | reverse complement strand
TCCCAGCCCGCCGGAGTAATCTGTCCCAGCCCGCCGGAGTAATCTGTCCCAGCCCGCCGGAGTAATCTGTCCCAGCCCGCCGGAGTAATCTGTCCCAGCCCGCCGGAGTAATCTGTCCTAGCTCACCGGAGTAATCTGTCCCAGCCCGCCGGAGTAATCTGTCCTAGCTCACCGGAGTAATCTGTCCTAGCTCACCGGATTTTTGGCGGCGAGGTCTGTCCCCCTGCCTAGCTTCTTGCAGACGAAAAGGTGTGCGCTGCCTTTGATATTAGCAGCGTAATTTTGAAACACCCTTGAGCTGACCTGTTGATCTTTATTCCGAAGCACTTTACACTCTGTAGCATTGTTATAAATACAACTAACTAAGGAGATGGGGGTTTGATACCCCGTTAAATCTATGAATCGTATTCCAGTTGGAGTTTTAGGAGCAACCGGCATGGTAGGACAGCAGTATTTAAGCCTTCTTGCCGGCCATCCGTGGTTTGAAGTGTGTTTCGTCGCCGCCTCGCCGCGAAGCGCAGGCAAGGCTTACCGTGATGCTGTTGCCGCACGATGGCATCTTGCAAAAACCGCCGAAGAGTCGGTCTACGGCCTTACCGTAGAAGACGCCAATGATGTTGCCGCGGCCAAGACAGCTTCTGCAAAAGGCCGGTGCGCATTTGTCTTTTCAGCCTTGGAAATGGCAAAAGATGAGACCCGCCGCCTTGAAGAGGCCTATGCCGCCGCCGGTATTCCGGTCATTTCCAATGCCTCTGCACACCGCTTCACGCCCGATGTGCCTATGCTCATAGCCGAAGTCAACCCACACCATATCGATATTATCCACACACAAAGGGCATCCCGTGGGTGGAAAAGCGGCTTCATTGTTGTAAAACCGAATTGTTCCATCCAAAGTTATATCACCCCGCTCTATGCACTCTTGAAAGCCGGCTACGACGTTAAACGGGTCATTGTTACCACTTTACAGGCGCTCTCAGGCGCGGGCTATCCGGGAGTTCCTAGCCTTGATATTATCGATAACGTCGTGCCGTACATAGGCGGCGAGGAAGAAAAGTCAGAGCAAGAGCCGCTTAAAATATTGGGAGACATTGTAGACGGTGCCTTTGTAAACCGCGCTGAACCTCGAATCAGTGCGCACTGCAACAGGGTTGCGGTGCTCAATGGGCATACGGCGTGCGTTAGTTTGGAATTCGGAACAAGGAAGCCCGCTCTTGACGAAGTGAAGAAGCTTCTTGCAGAGTTTACAAGCCTCCCGCAAGCATTAAAGCTCCCTTCAGCGCCTCTGCACCCAATTATTGTGCGAGAAGAGCCGGATCGCCCTCAAAGCCGTCTTGACCGAGATGCCGATAAAGCTATGGCAGTCAGTGTAGGACGCATCCGCCCTTGTCCGGTTTTTGATCTGCGCTTTGTAGGCCTGCACCACAATACCATTCGCGGTGCGGCAGGCGGCGGTATACTCAATGCAGAGTTGCTCAAGGCGAAAGGGTATATAGGTTAGTTATGGGAGAAACCATGCGAAGAAGAGACCGAGAAATCTCCCGCCAAGAAGCGGAAGCGGTGATTGACAGTTGTGATTTTGCAACGCTGGCTACGGTAAATCCGGACGGAACGCCGTATTGTGTGCCGCTCTCCATAACGCGTGATGGACAATGGCTGTATTTTCACTGTGCTGCCGAAGGGAAAAAACTTGATAATATACGTTACAAGAACAAGGTGTCCATCAGCTTTGTCAGTGCGGTAGCTATTCCCAAAGACGACTTTACTTGTAATTACCGTTCCGCAATCGTTGCCGGCACTGCCGAGGAACTAACCATTCCATCGGAAAAGATAGCCGCACTCAAATGTATCTGCGAGCGCTTTACAAAGGAGAATATGGCGCATTTTGATGAGGCTATTGCAAAGAGTTTATCAATAACCAGCGTGTGGAAAGTGCGAATCGACAGCATAACCGGAAAGGCAAAAGGTATTATATAGTATGGCTTTTGAGGTTTTTATGAGAGCAGCGTTGTTGGTAGTTTTTATCAGCGCAAGTCTTTTATCTGTTCAGGCGCAAAACAAATCTTCATCTTCAAGCACATCGGCTGGGGACGTAGCGGTTGTCTCGGTAGTGCAGCAGGTACCTGACCGTGCCGAGATGATAATGAAAGCACTCTCTGCGGCTTATCCTGATATACTAGGGCCGGCGCAGTACGTCAATGGTGATTGGGCTGTAGCGGTCCGCGGCGTCTTGTACTTTTATGCCGGTGCTCGGCTTCTGCCGGCTAGACTCCTTTCTCAGGCAGAACAATACGCTCCACAGCCTTTTTATACCTACCCTGAAGAGATGCCGGCATGGAAAACGCCTACGGCAGAAGAGTCCGAGCGTATGAAAAGCGCCGCCTTACGCAGGAGAAGTCAGCCTTTGAAGCGCTCTTCGCTCTTTTGGGATGCCGTGTATAGGGCTTCTTCAAAAGACGAAGCTTATGAACGGCTCAAAACGATTCGGTTTTTAGGACACAATGTAATGGTTCATTATTCGATTTTAGAGGAGCTGTCCTTGGTTGAAGAGCAGATTTTCGCCGCTGCAAAGACCGATGCGCAGGTGCAAAAGTGGATAAACGGTATCAACACCCTCTCGGCATGGAATTGGCGGAACATAGCCCAAACCGAAACCCGCAGCTACCATGCCTATGCTGCGGCGCTTGATATTCTGCCTAAACAATCGGGCGGATTAGAAACGTATTGGCTTTGGACTTCCGAGAAAAACCCTCAGTGGTGGATGGTTCCTTATGAAAAGCGCCTCCATCCGCCGGATGCGGTTATAAAGGCGTTTGAACGCTATGGTTTTATCTGGGGCGGCAAATGGTCGTTTTATGATACCATGCACTTTGAATACCGTCCGGAATTACTGATATTGAGCGATATTCAGAAAGCGCAGTTCCATTAAGCAAAGCCGGATGCAACTGATATATAAAAGGGTCTATAGAAGATGAGCATTACAGAATCAGTAGAACAAATACAAGAACGAATAGCTGATGCGTGCCTGCGTGTCGGGCGCAAGCCGGATTCGGTGCGGCTTATGGCCGTGTCGAAAATGCAGCCTTTGCCGTCCATAGAGGCTGCGTGGAATGCGGGCGTCAGGCTTTTTGGAGAAAATCGGGTGCAAGAGGCTGATGAAAAGTTCACGTTGTTCAAGGAGCAGCATCCGGAACTTGAGCTGCACTTGATAGGCACACTCCAGCGTAACAAAACGAACGCGGCATCAATGCTTTTTGATTGTGTACAGTCGGTTGATCGGGAAGCGCTTATCGACAAACTGGGGAAGGCTTGCACTTCTCGTCCCAAGCCTTTGCCTATTCTTTTAGAGCTGCATACCGGCGAGGACAGCAAGACCGGCTTCCCGAATATTGATGGTCTTTGTCGAGCGGTAGAACGGGTGCTGCCGTATTCATCTCTTGTGGTGCAAGGTCTTATGACCATAGCGCCCAATACTGAAGATAAAGCTCGAATACGCGCTTCTTTTCGCTCTCTTATTTCAGCATATAATATTTTATCCTCTCGTTTTCCTTCCTGTGATTGGTCATGTCTTTCTATGGGTATGTCGAGTGATTTTGAGACTGCTATTGAAGAAGGTTCTACTCTGATACGGATAGGGACGGCAATTTTCGGCCGCAGGCCAGCCTGAGGTCTGACCCTTTGCTGTTGGTATCCAAAGCGGAGTACGGCTTCTCGCCTGTAAGAGATGGAAGCGTATTATCAAGGTTAAAATAAGAACGGTGCGCTCTTGTTCCATGCTTGGATCTCAAAGAGAGAAAATCCAACCTAAGGTCTGACCTGATTCATTGGAGCATCTTCAATTCCGACTTCAAGATTGTGTCGTCCACGAAAGAGATAATTCTTGTGATTCCATGCTCCCGATGATACGCTCCACTATACTTCCATTCACACGGTTCTTTTACAAGCCCTGCCTTAACGGGATTTTGATCAATGTAGTTATACACGTTCCAGAAGTCCTGCTCGTCCGTTATTACCCGTGAATAGAACCTATCTCCCCAGAAATGTCCTGTCTTGTAGTTCATTTTGTTCCAGCGGATCGCAAATACCATCTTAATCCATTTCAATATCTCGGACAAACTCTGTCCCTCTGCTGGAGTGATAAGAAAATGGAAATGATTCGACATGATACAAAAGTTCCAGAGTTTGAATTTGAAACCTTTTACCGTTAATGCTTCCTCAACTATAGCGAGGAACAGCTCTTTCATCTTATCGGGATCGAGTTCAAAGAGGAA
>JAITAM010000103.1 GCA_031284085.1 Spirochaetaceae bacterium | reverse complement strand
TAGCCGCTGCCTCGCTTGCCGCCTACAAGAGAGCCTCCATTTGGAATGACTACAGCGCCCAACTCGAGGCTCAGCCATAGCAGGCGCTATGGTATAACAGGCAGGGCGTGTTCTGAATTCTCAGCGCAAGTATCGAAAACAAAAGAGGGGTAGAGTGCTAAGAAACTCTACCCCTCTTTCCGTACTACTCCACGCCCGCTCCGCTTAGGAACAGGCCGTGCCTGCCGCTTGCACTTGCACCGAAAACTTAGCGCACGCCGCGCCTGCTACTATCAGGCAAAAAGCCGTACTCCTACTCTCGACACCAACAACCTTTGAAACAGCCTACGGCTGCTACTTTCAGGCAAAAAGCCGTACTCCTACTCCCGACACCAACAACCTTTGAAACAGCCTGTGGCTGCTTTGAAACAGCCTGCGGCTGAGACCTGCTTGACAAGACTTTGTTTCACCGCTACAAAATACTGATAGTATGAATATACTAGCACGCATACTGCCCGACTGGCTGCGTATTAACGCTGTAACAACTCTTAATCTTACATTGCTTGTAGGTTCAATGCTCCTTTTAGGCTCAGCAAGCGCCAAGCTCTTTCAACGTCTAAAATTACCGCAAGTTGTAGGGTACATCGTTATCGGCATTGTTATTGGACAATCCGGCTTCCAACTTTTAGGCCCGGCCGTTTCCCCCGCGCTCGCTCCGATAAACAGCATGGCGCTTGCGCTCATCGGCTTTATGATAGGAGCGGAGCTTAAAGTAAGCGTCATCAAGAAATACGGCAAGCAATTTCTAAGTATTCTCCTCTTTGAATCAATAACGCCTTTTATCTTGGTAGGTCTGTGCGTCAGCCTCGTTTCATTTTTGCTAACCGGCAGTCTTTCCTTATCATTGTCATTGGGTCTCATTCTCGGAAGCATCTCCGCTGCAACTGCCCCTGCAGCAACAACCGATGTTCTCAAAGAAAACAGAACGCGGGGGCCGCTTACAACAACGCTCTTGGGTATCGTTGCTATGGATGACGCCGTCGCGCTGATTCTCTATGCGATCTCTTCGTCCATTGTCGGCGCTCTAACCGGCAGCGGGTCCGTGTCTTTAGGGGGACAGCTCCTTACCCTTGTCTATAGCATCGGGGTCTCTGCAGCGGTCGGTTTGGGATTCGGTTTTGCCTTGAGTCTGTTAAACAGAACAGCTCTTAACGATGACGGCAGGATTCTCGCTTTTTCACTGGGAGCGATCTTCCTTTGTGCCGGAGTCTGCGATGCTTTAAGCCTTAACTCCATTTTAGCCATGATGGCCATGGGCTTCTTCTTGGTCAACTACGCACCGCCGAAAATGAAGACTACCTTTACTCTGGTAGACAAATTTACTCCGCCGGTTTATGTACTGTTTTTTGTCTTGGTCGGTGCAAAGCTCGATATATGGAGTATCTCCACGCTAACCGGTTTATTGGCGCTTGTGTACGTATTTGCTCGAACAATTGGCAAATCAATAGGAGCCGTTACCGGCGCATTCCTTTCTAAGGCTCCGCAAACCGTGCAAAAGTACATACCGTTTTGCCTCTTGAGTCAGGCGGGAGTTGCCATAGGCCTTTCTATTACGGCGGGGCATGAATACGCCTCCTCCTTTGGGAGTGAAATCGTACTGATCATCACGGCAACAACGTTTATTGTACAACTCGTAGGGCCGGTTTGTGTTAAATACGGCGTTACTGCCGCCGGCGAATGCGGGCTAAACCTTATTGAAGAGGATGTGCTTAAGCTCTGCACGGCATCTGAAGTTGCCCGCGCAAACCGTCTTGATTGTTCGACTACTTGTCCGGCCGTAGTCATGGAGACGGCCTCTATCCGATCAATTATTGATTCGTTCAGCCACTTTCCCAATACGGGCTACGCGGTAACAAAGAACGGCGGCGCGCTGGCCGGAGTCATCACGGTAGAGCATCTCAAAGACGCCCTTGCCATAAGCGCGGACTTTGCCGACTCTCTTGTGGCTTTCGACATCATGGATCCGGTGGTTTGTACCTGTAGTCCGGAAACATCCCTTGCCGATGTCTACGAACTCTTTGACCGGTATGCGGTAGATATTATTCCCATAACCGATACTAACAACACAGCTCTTGGTGTTATTGAAGAGCCTGCCGTATACCATTTTGTGCGGGAAAAAGTTACAACGCTTCACCTACAGACAGAAGAGGAGCGCTGATACCTTCTTTATGGGGACTGATCAAAAGCATTTGGATTTTAAGAGTACCGTAAACTTAGGCAGCTTTTATACGCCGCCTTCTTTGGTGAAAGTCGTGTTTGATTTGCTTAAAAAAAACGGAACGGATACCGACCGGTATATCATTATAGATAGCTCCTGCGGTTACGGGTCTTTTCTGCAGGGGAAGAAGGTTATAGGCGTTGATATTGACGCCGCCGCATTAGAGCAGGCGGCAAAGGCAAAACCCCATGCCAGATTGGTTCACGCCAACAGTTTGTTAGATGTCAGGCGCAGCCGTTACGGCATGAGCGGCGCTGATAAAATCATTATTGTCGGCAATCCGCCTTACAACGACAGAACTTCCTGTATCCGTAACCGGATAAAGCAAGACGGCTATGCCATAGACGACGATATAAAGAGCCGTGATCTCGGTTTATCGTTTTTGCTGTCGTACAACAAACTACAGGCAGACTATGTTTGTGTGCTGCACCCTCTCTCATACCTGATAAAGAAGACGAATTTTAACGTTTTACAACCCTTTGCGGCTCATTACCGGTTAATAGATTCGGTTCTTATCTCAAGCGCCGGGTTTTCTCAAACTTCAAGAATAACGCAGTTCCCCATTATCGGCGCACTGTACAAGCGCACGGCAAGCGCCGGCATGGACTATGGTTTTATTCAGAAGTGGTTATGGAAAACCATTGATGGGAAAGCATGGAATTTGAAGCAATTCGACACTATCAATAATTACATTGCAAAGTATCCGAATGCAAGACGTATTGCGCCTGAAAAGGCAGTGGGGTTTTTTTGGAGTCTCCGTGATATAAATGCACTGAAACGGAGCAAAACCTTTGTGGAAAAAGAGAGCTGCAATACTATCCGTATTACGCAAGAGCAATTCCCGTACTACTGTTATATCGATATTTTCAAGGACTATATCCGGCACATCCCGTACTATTTTGGAAACTGTAATATTTTTATTGATAACGATAATTTTATTACGATAAAAGAGCTTTTTGTGCAAAAAGCCTGTTCAAAGTATCCGTTTCTATCACGATTCGTAGAGAAAACCACTTGCGATGCCGATACAGTTCTCAACGATTATTTCAGACGTTTGTTGAAAGATCACTATCTTGAGTCTTGAAGAGAGGGCTGCGGTTAAGCAGCCAAAAAACTGAAGAAGGGGAATCATTATGAGTACTAAAAGAGCCTGCGAAGTATTGGAGCGGCGCAAAGAATTCCTTATGCCGTGTCTGAATTATTTTTATACAAAGCCGCCGCTTTTCGTCCGAGCAAATATGCAATACCTCTATGACGATACCGGGAAACGCTACCTTGATTTTTTTGCCGGTGTGTCGGTAATGAACTGCGGACACTGTAACCCTGCGATCATAGATCGGGTTGCGGCGCAGATGAAAACCTTGCAGCACCTCACCAATATCTATATAACCGAGCCGGTGGTAAAGTTGGCGCAGCGTCTTGCTGCGGTTCTGCCGGGCGATCTGCACAATTCTTTTTTCTGTATGTCCGGTTCTGAAGCAAATGAAGGGGCCATGCTTTTAGCACGGATTGCCACCGGCAAACGGAAATTCATAGCACGAAAGTCAGGGCTTCATGGGCGAACCGAGTTGACTATGGCAGCGACGGGTATACCGATGTGGCGGGCAGATCCTTTTTTGCAGGATGATTTTTATTTTGCAGATACCAAAGAAGAGATCGAGGCAATTCTTGAAAAAGACGGCGACATTGCCGCCTTTATCTCTGAAACCATACAGGGCAATGCCGGTATTCAAACGCCTGAGCCGGATTATTTTTGCAACATCAGTCCGCTCTTAAAAAAGAAGGGTGTTTTGTTTATCGATGATGAGGTGCAAACCGGTTTTGCTCGAACTGGCACCATGTTTGCCATAGAACAGTATGGAGTAACGCCTGATATTATGACTATGTCGAAGGCGCTTGGCAACGGTATTCCCATTGCGGCTTTTTCAACGACACGGGAGATTGCCGACAGGTTCACAAAGCCGTCTGCTTCAACGCTGGGCGGCAATCCGGTTTCATGTGCTGCGGCTTTGGCGGTTTTGGACTATATACAGGAACATGATCTGTGCCGGCAGGCAGAGAGATTGGGAAAGGAGCTGCAATGTCGTCTTTTAGCGTTAAAAGAGAAGCACGACTGTATTGCTTTTGTACGCGGGAAGGGATTGATGATAGGAGCGGAGCTGGTTAAGCCCGGCACGGGTTCTCCGTGGTCGGAGGGCACTGATTTTATTTTGGAAGCGCTCAAGGATCGTGGAATTATTCTGGGAAAGAATGGTGTATACCGGAACGTTCTTGCATTTCAACCGCCTTTGGTGATAAATCACGATGATATTGATTATTTAATAACCAATTTAGACGAAGTACTTACCCAGCAGGCCAGCCTGCCAGCGGGTTTCTAGTTCTAGTTCTTGCCTGAAAGCAGAGAAAGAGGTCTGACCCTTCGGGAGGGACAGACCCTACGCAGCTCAAAGCCTAGCGTGAAAGTTATCCCAGAACTCCTGTGTTACCTCAGATACTATCAGAGTTATTCCATGATACCGATGATACGCCCCTCCGTATTCCCAGTCCTCCGCTTTTGCTACCAATCCCGCTTTTACAGGGTTCTGCTCTATATACTCAAAGACTGCCCAGAAATCCTTCTCATCCTTAATCTCTCTACTCCAGAACCTGTCTCCCCAGAA
>JAITAM010000067.1 GCA_031284085.1 Spirochaetaceae bacterium | reverse complement strand
GCCTGCTGTCAGGCAAAAAGCCGTACGCCTCTCCCGTTACAAGAACCTTTGAAACAGGCTGGCCTGTTGAATTTTTATTGGAAAAAACGTACTATAAAAAACAAATGCGTTGGATGAGTACCATTGTGGCAAGTGTCTTAATTATAGTAGCAAGTACCCTTCTCGGGTCCTGCACAAAGCTTTTCGGATGGGGAGTGCTTCTGTGGTCGGCCGAAAAGCCGCCCATTCCTTCCGGTTCTTTACTGCCGGTTTATGTCCGCTCGAACATAAATCAGGTTTGGATTGCCGGTATCCCCAAGCAATACCAAACCGATGCGATCGACAAAATAGAAATATCTCTTCCGCTCCTTGAAGTGAGCAGTACAAAAGCAGCCGCACAAAAACGCGCACAGGAATTTGCCGAGATGGCGCTGGTTTACGCCGAAACATTGCAAGATGGGCTGCCTATACGTGAAGAACCGACTAACAATGCAAAAAGAGTATACCGCCTGCGGATGGGGGAGATCATCAAAATCCTATCGCAAGTCGAGGGGACGCCGACTATTAGCACAACCGGTATTCCGCTCGACGGTCTATGGTATCAGGTGCTTACCGAAAACGGTACGATAGGCTATTGTTTTTCTTACCGGCTTAGATTCTTTGAGTATAAAGGCGGTGTCCTTGCGATCAGCAAGCCGGCGGAAGAAAAAGAAGATAACGATCTTGAGATTTTGCTCACGAAGAATTGGATTCCTGAAGTATACCAAACCATGTTTAACAACCAGTGGATCAATATTGATGATCTGACGAAGCACTGGGGATTCTTCCCCGGCCTTGATACCGGCATCGCCTATATTTACACCGCCGATGTAAACAAGACCTTTGCCTATACCGCCATAAAGCCGAATGGAAATCGATCGTGGCGTTTTGAAGGAACATCGCTTCAGATGACCTTGCGTTCCGACAACCTACTGGCCGTACAGTACAGCGACAGCGGCTTTTTGTTAGAGACCGTCCTTTTTACGGAATTGTCGGCCGACATTGACGATCTTATTATGCAAGAAAGGGAACGGCGCAATGCTGTATACGAGAGTATTTGGGCATCGGGTCCTGTTTTCTCAAGCGCAAACTACGGCTTGTTATCCTTCCTTCCTGAAGGACGTTTTTCGTGGACCGGTTATAATCTGCTTAGTCCTCGCATTGTCTCCTCATCTTCATTAGGCAGCGGAACTGTGGAAATGAATCTTTTTCTAAGCCGCTCTTTAAGAAGCTCGTTTGACGGCGCTTTTTCCTTTTATTTTGACGGCATCGGCACAACCGGCTCCGTGATGAATATGCTCTATTACCTCGATGACCAAGGCTTGCACCTTGAGTATGTGCCGCCCGACAATATAGACAAGGCGTCGTCTGTTGTTCAAAGGCGTGCCTCTTCTCCTTTGGTCATTTATTTCTTCCGAACGGAGCAGCAGCCTGTAGTGCCGTTACAAGAAGAACCGATGTTCTTTGAGGAGCCGGCATTTGATCTTGATATGGATGATCCGAGCGATCCGTTTCTTCCAAGCGAGTAATTAAAGATGGCTTTTGTACAACTGACTAAAATATCCCTTGCCTTTGGCGGCCGCGATATTCTGCGCGATCTTAACCTTAACCTTGCTACCGCTTCTCGTGCCGCGCTGACCGGGGTAAACGGCTCGGGCAAGTCTACGTTCATGCAGATCATAGCCGGTATACGTCCTGCCGATAAAGGAGAGCGGGCCATACAAAAAGGCTGCCGCATCTCGTACTTGCCGCAGTCCGGCATTGTTCACCGGGGAAAAACCTTACGTGAGGAATTAGAAACTGCATACCAAGACATTGTAAGGTGCATTGAAGAGCGTGATGCAATAGGGCGGACTTTGGAAGGCGTGAAAGAAGACGGCAAGCGCACAGCCGGATTGTTAGGCGAGTACCACAGGCTTCAGGATTATATAGAAGCATCCGGTTATTACACCCGCAGCGGCGGCATTGCAGTCGTATTAGAAGGGCTTGGCTTTACGCCTGCCGATAGCGACAGGGCGGTTGAGGAGTTTTCAGGCGGCTGGCAGATGCGTATCGCTCTTGCAAAGGTGCTGCTTGAGTCTCCTGATATACTCCTTCTTGATGAGCCGACAAATTACCTTGATATTGAGGCGCGCACATGGCTTGAGGCGTGGCTTAAAGCGTATGACGGAGGCTACTTGCTTGTGTCCCACGATCGCTACTTTCTTGATTCGACGATACAAGAAGTCTACGAGTTGTTTCAAGGAAAGCTCAACCGGTATGTGGGAAATTATTCTGTATACGAGAATATCCGTCAGGCTGAGTTGGACGCCTTGCTCAAACGGTATGCCGAGCAACAAGAAGAGATTGCACGGACTGAAGATATTATCCGGCGCTTTAGGTATAAAGCTTCAAAAGCCGCTATGGTGCAGGAGCGTGTCAAAAGACTGGAAAAGCTTGAGCGTATAGAGATACCGGAAGCGCTTAAAAAGATCAGTATTACCTTTCCGCCGCCGCCTCATGCAGGGCGCGTTGCCTTGAACGCTGCCGGTATAACGAAACGCTACGGCAATAATCAGGTGCTGTCTAATTTGGAGCTGCTACTTGAATCCGGTGAAAAGCTTGTTGTGGTAGGGCGCAACGGTGCGGGTAAATCGACCTTGCTGCGCATACTAGCCGGTGTGGATTGTGCTTTTGAAGGCGCTGTTCAGTACGGAACAGGTATTGTCTACGGGTATTTTTCACAGGAATCGGCGGAGTTGCTCACCAGCTCAGAGCCGGTATTGGAGTTTATAGAAGCTCAAGCGCCTACAGCGCTTATTCCTAAAGTGCGTGATATGCTTGGAGCGTTTTTGTTCCGCGGCGACGATGTGTATAAGCCTGTGAATGTGCTTTCCGGCGGTGAAAAAAGCAGGCTTGCCCTGCTTAGAATGCTTCTTAAACCGCTGAATATGCTGATCTTGGACGAGCCGACCAACCATTTGGACTTGCACTCGAAAGATATTCTGCTTTCTACCTTGAAAGCCTATAGCGGCACGGTGATTTTTGTGTCGCATGATCGCTCTTTTATAGAAGGGCTTTCAACGAAGACGCTTGAACTATCCGCTGGCCATCACAGGCTTTTTTATGGAGGCTATGCTTATTACGTGGAAAAAACGGCGGTATTGCCCGAAGCGCCGGTGGTTCACACCGAGCCAAAGCATGGTGAGGCAAAGTTAAACCGTGAGATAGCTAAATCTATCCGCCGTTTCAAGCGGCAAGAAGAGGATATTTTATCACAGCTTGATGAACTGGAGAAAGAAAAGGCGTTTCTTGAGGCGGAACTTTTGAAGCCTGAGGTCTACAGTATACATGAGAAAGCGCAAGCAGTACAGGAACGGTTGGTAAGGACGGGTGCGCTCATAGATGAGGCAACGGTAGAATGGGAAAGAGTGATGGAACAGTTAGAGCAAGTCGGCCTGCCCTAGCTGTCCGACAGGCACGGCTTGTTTCTGTATCATCCGCCTAGAGAGAGTGCCGGCCGCTTTCAACTGAGAAGTACCGTCCGGTTTTGAGTGGGGCTCAGACCTTTCCAAGTCTTACGCCTACCAATTATATGGCTATTGAAAAAAGATTTAATAGTGTAGACTATCGGTACTTTGTTTTTGAGGAGGTGGTCATGTTTCCCTTTATGTGTAAAAGTATTATTCTCTAAACTGTCTCGGCTAGCTTGGTAAAAGGGATGGCGGCTTTATTGACAAAGCCCCATAAATAAATACGAAAAAGGAGCAAAATAAAAATGAAGATTAGTATAAGATTGACGGTGCTTAATACGACACTTGTGATTGTCCTTATCTCTGTTATTGCAATAGTCGTCGTGAATAGGGCGGCTGCACTTCAAGAGAAAGCTGCTCTTGAAAATGTGCTGAGCATGTCCTCTTCCATCGCAAATAATGTAACAAAAGGAGGCGAACAGTGCATACAAGGACTGGGCGTCCTCGCTATTGTTCTGTGCTACGATACAAAAATACCGGCGGAAGAGCGCCGTGTAAGGCTTCAAGATGCGCTTGGCATGTTGATAACGACGATACCAGCGTTTACCGGTGCATACGCGTTGTTCACTCCTAATGCTCTTGATGGTATGGACGAGGATTATGCAGGTGCGCAGGGCGCAACTGCAAATGGGCAGATCGCTTTTCACATTACTAGAGCATCAGGCGTTGTGGAAGTTAAAACATACGAGCAGTATCAAGAAGTGCTTGCCACCGTTTCTCAACGTCCCGATATCACTGATCCGGTGCAGTCTGTTGTGAATGGCGTGTCCAAATATTCAACTGAACTTAGGATTCCCGTGCTGCTTGGAGAGCGGGGCAGAGGTGTTTTAGGGCTTCAGATCGGGTTGGAAGACACACAGGCATTGATCGAAAGCACAAGACTCTACGGTACGGGGCGGACCGTACTTTACACTCAAGCCGGGGCTATAGTAGCTCATTACGACACTGCTAAAATAGGCGCAAGCTTTCGCACTGTGGATGCACAGATACTGGGAGAAGAAGGTATCAAAGCGGTTACCAATTCTTTGAACGATGGAAAAAGTGCTATCGTTACTTACAAAGGCAATGCCATTGTAAGCTATCCTTTCAGGAGTGAAAATACGCTGAGACCTTGGACTGTGGTAAGCATTATTCCGGTGAAAACGGTATTGGAGCCTGTGAACGTTCTCCTACAGTTCAGCATCATCTTTGTTGTGGGGGCGGCAATAGCAGCTGCGGTTCTTATCTTCATCGTTTCAAATAGCCTTACCAAACGGATCGTGTATATCGGCGATATGATGAAGGATATTTCAAAAGGAGAGGGTGATTTGACTAAGCGGGTAACCATTAGGTCTGCCGATGAGATCGGTGATATGGGAAAGCATTTTAATGAGACGCTCGATAAAATCCAGAAGCTTGTGGTAAATATAAAGCAGCAATCGGGTCTCCTTTCCACAACTGGAACTGAGCTTTCGAGTAATATGACACAGACTGCGGCGACTATTAACGAGATCACCGGCACGATCCGCACTGTTAAGCAGCAGGCGGATAATCAAGCAGGCAGTGTAGCTCAAACCAGCGAAACCATGCACAAGATCATCAACAGTATAGAGCTGCTTAATCAGCACCTTGGCACGCAAGCCGACAGCATAGGTCAGTCTTCCGTAGCTATCCAAGAGCTGCTTACGAACATCGACTCGGTTACTCAAATATTGGTAAGAAACGATGAAAATGTTAAAAATCTAGCGCAGGTAGCGGATGCGGGGCGCACGGGTCTTGAAGCCGTCTCCACCTCCATTCAAGAAATTGCCAAACAGTCTGAGGATATTCTTGAAATTACTGTGGTTATGAACAATATAGCAAGTCAGACCAACCTTCTTTCAATGAATGCGGCTATTGAAGCGGCTCATGCAGGCGAGTCCGGCAAAGGCTTTGCGGTAGTGGCGGATGAGATCAGAAAGTTAGCCGAGTCCTCAGGCGAACAGTCGAAAACCATAGAAACCGTGCTGAATAAGATTAAGGAATCCATAGATAAAATAGCGGAAGCAACAGATGAAGTGCTTGAGCGTTTTGAGGCTATAGATCAGAATGTGAAGATAGTCTCCGCGCAAGAAACGGAGGTTCGCAAAGCAATGGAAGAGCAGGGAAACGGCAGCAAGCAGATACTCGAATACATAGGCAAGCTCCACAATATAACGCAGGTTATCAGAAACGATTCTGAGGACATGCGCGATGAGAGCCACACAATCGTAAAAGAGAGCAAGAATCTTGAGAAACTCACGCAGGATATTACAAAGGGAATGAGTAATACTGCGGTAGGGGCAAAGGAGATAAACACGGCGGTTGCTCGGGTAAACGAGATCAGTGGAGAGAACAAACGGCACATTGAGGTACTGATAAGTGAAATCTCCAAGTTCAAGACCACGTAGCACAGCCCTAAGCTGTCTCAGCAGGCACAGCCTGTTTCAACGGTACGGTGTTGGCATCAAGGGCGGGTATATGGCTTTTTGCCTGAAAGCAGGCGCAGGCCAGCCGGTTTCTAAGCTGCGTTGTTGGTATCGGAAACGGGTGTATGGCTTTTTGCCTACAGGAAGCTGGCAAGGCGTATTCTAGGTTCTCGGTGCTAAAAGTAAAAGAGGGGTAGAGTGCTAAAAAACTCTACCCCTCTTTCCGTACTACCCCACACCAGTTGCACCTAAACTGCACCATCCACACCCGGTTGGAAATGGATAGATCTCTACTTGGAAAGGCGCAAACCCATGCCTAAAAGCTGCGCCACAGTTACAGTCTCCAACACACCATAAAATAAACTCCGGCAGAGCTTGCGGCGTATCGGCACAGCCCTACCCCACACCAGCTGCACCTAAACTGCACCATCCACACCCACTTGGAAATGGATAGATCTGTGCTTGGAAAGGCGCAAACCCATGCCTAAAATATGCGCCACAGTTACAGTCTCCAACACACCATAAAATAAACGCCGGCAGAATGTGCGGCGTATCAGCACAGCACTACCCCACACCAGCTGCACCTAAACTGCACCATCCACACCCGGTTGGAGATTGATAGACCTGCGCTTAGAAAGGCGCAAACCCATGCCTAAAAGCTGCGCCACAGTTACAGTCTCCAACACACCATAAAATAAACACCGGCAGAGCTTGCAGCGTATCAGCACAGCGGCTTTGCGCGCCGCAGCCCGCTCCTCCACTCGGTTTTAAGTATCAAAAAAAGCCTTGCCGCTCTTTAGACAAGGCGTCCCGGCATTTCTATAACCCTTAATAAGAGGTTACAAAGCTTTTATTAAAGTCCTGTAACCCGTGCGCCATATACGGTGGAAGTCAAAGAGCGCCCGCCAAAAGGGTCTTTAGCGGCGAGATAACAAGATAATAAAGAAGGCTTTAGGACTACGAATCAGATAATTAAGATTAAAGGCCGGAATATCGCA
>JAITAM010000062.1 GCA_031284085.1 Spirochaetaceae bacterium | reverse complement strand
TAAAGGGGGCCTCTCTCTAATTTTTAATGGGTATTATTTTCTAGTTAAGCGGACAAGCAAGTCGTATATCTGTTGGCCGCCCTGTGCCGTGGTGATCTGACCGAAAGCTACCTGCTGATAAATGTAGTTAAGCGTACTGTTCAACTCTGTATCGTTAGGCAGGTGAGCAGTTTCCGGTGAAGTGTGCGGGCCTGCTATATCGTGGTATTTGAATACCTTTTGGTCTGCCGGAGTTGCCACCGCAGCGGCGCCTTCACGGAAGGTAGCAGAAGAGGAAATACCGCGATCATTACCGATGATCTTTCCAGCCTCAGGGTTATTTACCAAGAAATTGACGAATTTCAATGCCGCTTCAATATTCTTAGAGGCCGCATTGATCGTGTAAACCTGACTCAACTGTGGCCACAACGCTTTAGTAGCAGCCGCACCGGGAAGCTCGATAAGATCCAACTCATCGGTTGTGTTTGCTTGATAACCGGCGAACTGATTTGACACTACGAAGCCGATAGCAACTTTACCGGCAATAAGTGATGAGCTGTCGGCGCCTGTTTCTGCATAGCCTGCCGCTATATCCGCAGGAGGAATGAGTCCGTTATCCCGATAGTCTTTGAAATGATCAAGAAACTTCTGTGCATCTGATACTTTCACTTTGGTCGTTCCTGAAGCTTCATCATAAATTGGTGTGCCGTTCCAGCGCAGCCAATAGCCAAAGCCGGTAGAACCGGAAGCTGTAGAACCAAAGTCCTGAAGCGCGTACACGCCGGCAGGAAGCCTTGATTTAATGGACAGTAAGTATGCACGGAATTCTTCCCATGTTGAGCTAACAGGCGGCAGCGGCGCACCTGCTTTTGTAAGCAGAGTCTTGTTATAGACCAATGTCGGTATGGTAGCACCGGTAGAGACAGCGTAAAGATGCCCGTTTTTAGTTCCGGCTGCTATGGCGCCCGCATCTATTTTTGATGTATCAAGCAAGGTGCCGACATAGGGGTCCAAGTTAAGAGGGACGCCTTTTGCGATATAGTCAGGATAGTTACCGCCCATCTGAATAATGTCGGGGGCATTCCCACCGGCAAGCTGTGTATCTACTTTGTTAAAGTGATCTCCTGTTCCACCGGAAACTTCTATATTAATAACAATTCCCGGATTAGCAGCCTGAAACACGTCAATAGCGGCTTGGCTTGCCTTTATCCTACTTTCACTTCCCCAAAATGCCCATCGGATCACCGTTGTACCAGGAGCCACTGATCCTCCCGTGCTACTACCTCCTTGAGTACGACCGCTTGCAAAAATCATCGATGAACTCGCCAACAGAGCCAACAATACTAATGCAATTTTCTTCATAAGAAACCTCCAAAAAATTTATATTGAGGGATTTATCCCTTCATACCTGTTGTAGCAATTCCTTGTACAAAATACTTCTGCAATGAAAAGAAAAGAATAAAACAAGGAACAATAGAAAGAACCGCCATAGCAAACATAGAACCCCATGATGACATACCGGAAGAATCGATAAAAAGCCGCAGGCCCATTGGGACCGTGTATTTTTCCGGCGAATTAAGATACAAAAGCTGGTTAAAGAAATCGTCCCATGTCCATAAAAAAGTAAAGAGTACCGTAGTAATAATTGCCGGCACCGATAAAGGGAGGATTATCTTAAAATAAATACCGAATTTACTACAGCCATCAATGACCGCAGATTCGTCGAGGTCTTTAGGAAGACCGCGAATGAACTGTACCAAAAGGAAAATAAAGAATGCGTCGGTAGCGAAAAGTTTGGGGACGATTAAAGGGAGATAGGTATCAATCCACCCAAAGCCACGGAAAATAATGTAGCGAGGAATAGTGGTAACATGTCCGGGTAACATCAAAGTCAACAGCATAATAGCAAACCAGAAATTCCTACCCACAAATTTGAGGCGGGCGAAGGCATAGGCTGTAAGCGTGCAAAAAACTGCATTACAAATAACACAGAGAATACAAACAATAAAGGAATTCTTAAAGAAAGCGCCAAAACTGACAATACCTATTCCTCCCCAGCCATTGATGTAATTTTGCAGTGTTACTGATTTAGGAATGAGGCTTGGATCGCTAAAAATCGTATTGCCTTGTTTGAATGAGGCAGCTATGAGCCAGATAACCGGATACAACATTCCTATACCCAGTACGATAATGATTATGTTAGAAAGGCCTGCCAATAGCAGCTTGCCTGTTTGCCTTTTCATTATTCTCCACTCCCGTAGCTAACCAATGAACCTGATGCACGGAATGTCAACGCGGTCAAGACAGCGATGATAAGAAGAAGTACCCATGCCATAGCAGAGGCATAACCCATTTCATAAAAGGCAAATCCTTTGAGGTACAAGTACAAACTATAAAACATAGTTGAATCTACCGGTCCTCCTGAACCGCCTGAAACGATAAACGCCTGAGTAAAGGATTGAAAGGCGCTTATCATCTGCATAACAAGATTAAAGAAGATAATGGGGGACAAACTCGGCAAAGTAATGGAAAAAAACTGTCGCACTTTTCCTGCGCCGTCAACGCTTGCCGCCTCGTAATATTCATGCGGGATTTGTTTAAGGCCGGCCAAGAAGATGATCATAGGCGAACCGAATTGCCATACCGCTAGGAGTATCAATGTATAAAGGGCGTATTTAGGATTAGAAATCCATGCCGGCGGATCTGCATTAAATACCGTACGAAGAATGGCGTTTATGATTCCATCCGCTGCAAAAAGCCTGCGCCACAGTACAGCAATAGCTACCGAACCTCCAAGGAGCGTGGGAATATAGTAGATTGTCCTGTAAAAGGGAATAAGCCGCAGCTTCTGATTCATCAAGATCGCAACAGCAAGGGCAAAAATCAGTTTAAGCGGTACTGAGATAAACACAAAACGGAACGTAACCAATAAAGAATTAAGAAATCGAGCGTCTTTGGGATACTGATCATTTCCTGCGAACATAACAAGAAAATTCCGTGCCCCTATCCATTTAGGCGGTGTAAGTATATCGTATTGAGTGAAGGATAAGTACAAAGAGTAGAGCATAGGGTAAAAAGTAAGGACAAAAAAGCCAAGCAGCCACGGTATAAGAAAAACATAGCTTGAGATATTATCATGGATCAATTTACCTAAATCTCTACCTTTCATAAATCCTCTCCTATATACCATAGATTATAGTATGTTTTGTATTATGCAAATCCAGTTCGAGCATTTTTTACTTTCATTAAATATAGCATTCTATGCTAAATCTATTTTAACCCCGATTTACCTACCGTGAATGGACAATACGACAAATATGATAGATAAAAAGCTTGAAAAAAGATTGCAAATCAGGCCGAATGAGTAAATATTTCTATATAAGCTTGCACTGAACGATTCATCTCTTGAGCAAAATCCGACATGTATTTCCGGTTACAAAAGGCGGTCATGTACTGGTCGAAATCTTTTTCCGCAAATAAATCATCAAACATACGCCGTAATTCCGGGTCAGAAAGAGAAGAATAGTAGTCCTTCCTTACGAGGTATTCTCGTGAGGGCCTTTTTGGTTTAGTGCGTTCTTCAGCCTGTCTGGTTGGGTAGCCGAACACAAGCATAGTGGCAGGTACTACCAGAGGATCAAGGCGGAGAAGCGCCGCAACTTGTTCTTTGTTTTCCAAAATATCTCCAATGTAGCAAGAGCCAAGTCCTAGAAAATGAGCAGCCATAACCATATTCTGCGCCGCAATAACCGCATCTTCACAGGCAAGAAGCATATCTCCTGGTCCTGGGTGGCGCGGGGCGAGTCCTGCAGAATGATAACAATCAAGCCAGCGGCGGCAATCGGCAAGCAAGACCAAAACAACAGGAGCTGTGGCAATAAAGGGCTGATTATCGCAGAGTACTGCCAATTTTTCTTTAATTACTTGGTCTTCAACATCAATAATCGTGTAGAGCTGTTGATTTCCCGCGCTGGGAGCTGCAATTCCGGCATCAATGATCAGATTTTTTATCTCGTCCGTTACCGGTTTGTCTTGAAAAGACCGTACTGACTTACGGTCAAAAAAAGCTTGAATTTCATGGTTAATGCTCATGTGTTTATTTTAGATGGATTACGGGAGGAATACAAGTAGTCTACTATCTATTAAGTCCCTCTTAGCTAGGCCGGCCTGCTGCCAGACAAAGAGTCGTACTCCCATCTTTGATATACCTGCGCCGAAGCTTAGAAACAGCCTGTGGCTTATGAAATAAGCCGGCCTGCTGCCAGACGAAGAGTCATGCACCGCCTTTGATATACCTGTGCTGAAGCTTAGAAACAACCTGTGGCTTATGAAACAGGCCGGCCTGCTGCCAAACGAAGAGTCGTGCGCCGCCTTTGATATACCTGCGCTGAAGCTTAGAAACAGCCTGTGGCTAATGAAATAAGCCGGCCTGCTCTCAGATGAAGAGTCGTGCGCCGCCTTTGATATACCTGCGCCGAAGCTTAGAAACAGCCTGTGGCTTATGAAATAGGCCGGCCTGCTCTCAGATGAAGAGTCGTGCGCCGCCTTTGATATACCTGCGCCGAAACTTAGAAACAGCCTGTGGCTT
>JAITAM010000233.1 GCA_031284085.1 Spirochaetaceae bacterium | reverse complement strand
AGGGAAACGTATATATCAAAAGCCTAAGTATAGATAATTTATATCTGTTTTTCCGTCAATTCTATATTGCATAAGTTGCATTATATAGAAGAGTAATAAGTAAAGTCTATGATACGGTGGCAACCGGCATAAAAACTCTGCACTCTCTTTCTCAAAAATTGTACTTGCATTTCCACGGTCAATATACTATTATTTTGGTTATCTAATGAATAATGGGAGTGGGGGTTAAGATTGTTATGTCTAATCAAAATCAATTAGTCACGTTTCAGCTTGGCGAAGAATTATATGGCATAAACATCATGGATGTAAAAGAGATCGTACGGGTTCAGCCCATAAGGGCGATTCCAAACGCTCCCATGTATGTCGAAGGAATTTTTAACCTGCGAAGTGAAATAATTCCAATCATCAATTTACATAAACGTTTTCACCTAAAAAAAGCAGTCAGTACCGATGAAGATGATGAGCTATTATCAGGTTTTGTTATCCTTGATATTGAAGGTATGAAATTGGGTATTATTATTGACCGAGTTTCACGAGTTCTTACTATAGAGAGGGAACAGATACAACCTCCACCGCAAATGGTTGCCGGCATTGGTGCTGAATATATACAAGGAGTAGTCCGGCAAGAAAAAGGCTATCTTATCATCCTTGATATACGTGATCTCTTTAATCCAAAAGAACTACAAAAGATCGCCGATCTCAACAAGAAAATTGCATAACTATTTTTTGGGGTTTATGTGAAAATTGAAGTCTATTCTCCAACTATACGAAGAAAGGAGATGGATGCAGTTTTAACAGCTTTAGTTGAAGATAGGCTTGGGCCAGCTGAACAATCGCATCTGCTCCTTAGTGTCGCTAAGGAGCAAATTGGTTGTGAGTACTGTTGCGCAGTGCGTAGTCCGGCTTTGGCTTTGTTTTTTGCACTTAAAGCATTACACCTCAAGAGCGGACAGGCTGTGTTATTGTCCGTCTTATCGCCGCAGTACTATACACAGGTTATTGCCGACGCAGACCTTGTGCCGGTTTATTGTGATGTAGATGGCGCTACTGCTTGTATAACCAAACAAACGGTAGAAGCGGCACTTATAACACAAAGTAACAATCCACCTCGATGCCTGATTGTTCACCACAGTCTTGGATTTATACCGGATATGCAATCCCTTCTTCAGCTTGAGATACCGATCATTGAAGACTGTTCTCGTAGCTATGGTACAATCTTGGAAGGTCGCAGCGAACAGAAGGCGGCGGCAACGTTAAGTATCCTCGGCTTAGAGGAACGGGATATCTTGACCGCCGGCGGCGGCGCTCTTCTTTGTGCCACAGGACGGCGCCAAATCATACCGTTACGAGCGGTAACTGAACTGGCTCCAGAATATGGATTGCCGGATATGAATGCCGCAATGGCAGTAGTACAGTTTCGTGAAGCGGCAAGGAATTTAGAAAAGCGTAAAGAAATAGCCGCCGTTTACACTCAAGCTGCACTTCAAACCCATCATAAACGGTTTGTTTACAATGAGTACAATAATTATGCTTTTCCTCTCATTCTGGAAACCGGCTTAAAAGATGTATTAGCTTATGCTAAGCGATATGACATTGTACTTGAACATGCTTTTACTGATACTCTGATGGGAGCAGGTCTTCTCGTACCGGATTCCTACCCTGAAAGCTATTCATTGATGCTGCGAACGGTACTGTTTCCTTTGTATCCACGGCTTAGTGCGGCATCTATAGAGAAAATAGCAAAACTTATCCGGACGCTTCCGTGAGATGTATAAGCTTTACCGACAAAAATACGAACAGATTATGATGAGAATGAGGATAAACCTTTGAAAAAAGTACTACTTATAGTAAACAGTGCGCAAGAGCGCTCGAATGTTCTGTCAAATGAAATCCATGATATACTACAAGGCTTTGGTCTAGCAGTTTACGTGCTTAATCGGCACCAGAGCGGCACTGTCTCGATTGATGCCGATCTCGCCATCAGTCTGGGCGGCGATGGTACGGTGCTGTTTGCTGCACGGACTGTTGCACCGGAATCTATTCCCCTTTTACCGGTTAATTTAGGAAAAATCGGCTTCATTGCTGCGGTTGCACCGGAAAAATGGCAAGATGTCTTTCAAGAGTGGCAGGCAGGAAGCGCTTCTCTTTCGTATCGACTCATGCTTGAGGTGCTGGTTGAACGTGCAAAGAAACCTGTCTTTCAGGGCGTTTGCCTCAACGACGTGGTTATTTCTACTAATAGTATTAGTATGATCAACCTCAAGCTGCGAACAGATGATACCGAATTGATGTCCTACCGGTCGGACGGCCTGATCCTAGCCACACCAACCGGATCAACCGCCTATTCTTTATCCGCAGGAGGTCCCATCGTGGACCCGGAACTCGATGCGCTTACAATAAACCCGATCTGCCCTTTCGGCTTGGCGAATCGCCCTATGCTGGTGCCGGCAGAAAGAGTAGTTACTGTGCAGATCGAGCATCGGCAGCGAGCCGAAGTCTTACTCACCCTTGATGGACAGATAATAGAACCGCTTGAACCGGACGATTGTCTTTTTGTGCGTAAAGCACCCTACAAAGTGCAGCTCATAGGCAGCAATAGGGCGGCTTTTTACCGAGCAATACATACCAAGCTTTTAGGTGTTTAAGTGAGTCGCTTGAGGCGTAAGAGATATCGCAGGAATAAACCATGCTTGAAGAGTTGAATATCTATAATTATGCGCTGATCGATTCAGTTTCCATATCTTTCCAGAATGGATTTACGGTTCTTTCAGGCGAAACCGGCGCCGGAAAGTCAATCATAGTGGGCGCAATAGGCTTCTTGCTGGGTGCAAAGTCCGACTCTACTGTTGTTCGTTCCGGCTGCGAAGGCGCTGTAGTGCAGGCGCTTGTTTCAATAAAACCTGAACATACTGAGGTATACGCATGGCTTAGCCAGCGGGATATTGAAACGGATGACGGCTGCATCGTGATCCGCCGCACCATGAAACTATCCGGGCGCGGCTCTATCTATATTCAGAATGTCCAAATCACCCGTGCAGACCTTGCCCAATTCATGGCGCTTCTTTTTAATCTCCATGGACAGCATACACACGAATCGCTGCTCAATACCGCAAGCCACCTTGTCTACCTCGATCGCTTTGCCGGCTTGGAAGCCGCTCTCTCCCAGTATAGACAGCTCTTTTCTGCCTATAATGAAAAAAAGCGGGAACTCCAGCACGCAGAAAGCTGCGAACAAGAGAGAGCCGCCCGGCAGGAAATGCTCAGATATGCCCTTGATGAAATTGATAAGGTCTCGCCTAAACCGGGGGAAAGCAGGGAGCTTGAGGCTGAAGCCCGAAGGCTCTCCGACTTTGAGAAGCTCAGCAGCCATATTAACAGCGTCTGTGAAAGTTTTTTCGATGAAGATAATGCCGCTCTAACCCTTTTGCGAAAAGCGCAGGTCTCGTTGGAGAACGCTACCGACATTGATGAAAGCCTCGCCACACTCTCAAACCGAATGAAAGATTGGTTCTACGAAGCTTTGGACATTGCTGAGGAGATACGCACCTACCGCAATACCTTGCGCTACAATCCGGAACGGCTTTTCGAGGTCGAGGATCGGCTTTCCATTTTGTTCCGACTGAAAAAAAAGTATGGCGGCGACGAAGAGGCTGTTCTTGCCTACCGCACTAAGGCTCAAGAGGAGCTTGACTCTCTTGTGCGGCTTGGAACGGATCAGGACACGCTTAACCATGCGCTTGCGGACTTGGACGAGGCTCTTTCTCAAGCTGCGGATGCTCTGAGCAAAGAACGAAAAGCCGCTGCGCAAAATCTTGAAAGGCAGATCGGCGACATACTCTCGGTTTTGGGTATGCCCAACGCCCGCTTTTCCGTTGCCATTCAGGAGCAGAAGCGGCTGACTAACGGGACTGATGCGGTTGAATTTCTTTTTTCTGCAAACCCCGGAGAAAGGCTGCGCGAACTTGCACGAATTGCTTCGGGAGGCGAACTGTCGCGGGTGATGCTTGCGATTAAAACGGTGCTTTCCGGCACGGACAGACTAGAGACACTGATTTTCGATGAGATTGACACGGGTATAGGCGGTGCGGTTGCCCGTGCTGTGGGTGAATACCTTGCAAAGATTGCGCGGCTCAAACAGATATTCTGCGTAACGCACCTTGCCAGTATTGCTTTGAGAGCCGATCACCACATCAAAGTTGAAAAGAAGGACGAAAGGGAACGTACGGTTACGAAGATTACCGTGCTTGATCGTGAAGAGAAACGGCAAGAGATTGCGCGTATGCTTTCCGGTGATTCAGGGAGCGCATCGCTTGCCCACGCCGACGCACTTCTTACCCAATACGGCCAATAGCCCCATTAACTTTCTAAAAGATCCCATTTAACCTCTAAAGGCAGGCCAGCCTGTTTCCAAGTTTTCGGCATCGCTATCAAAGGCGGGTGTACGGCTCTTCGTCTGACGGAAGCAGTCAGAGGTCTGTCCCTACTCCCGATAGTGATACGGGCATATCATCGATAGTGATACGGGCATATCATCGATGGTGATACGGGCATATCATCGATAGTGATATGGGCGTATCACAGGCAGGGATAAAGACGCAAGTATATCCCGTTCTAAACTTCAGCCTGACTCTTCATCTGACAAA
>JAITAM010000041.1 GCA_031284085.1 Spirochaetaceae bacterium | reverse complement strand
ATGAGTCAAAAGCCATCCCGGATGAGTCAAAAGCCATCCCGGATGAGTCAAAAGCCATCCCGGATGAGTCAGAAGCCATCCCGGATGAGTCAGAAGCCATCCCGGATGAGTCAGAAGCCATCCCGGATGAGTCAAAAGCCGTCCCGAATGAGTCAAAAGCCGTCCCGAATGACTCAGAAGCCGTCCTCCGCAGAAACAGGTCAGACCTCACCTTGCTTCTTGCAGGCAAAAAGCCGTACGCCACCTTTGATACAAGAACCTTTGAAACAGCCTGCGGCTGAGACCTCCGACCCAGAAACAGGTCAGACCTCTAGCCCAAAATCAGATCAGTCCTAGACTGCTTCTTGCAGGCAAAAAGCCGTACGCCACTTTTGATACAGCAACCTTTGAAACAGCCTGCGGCTGAGACCTCCGACCCAAAATCAGGCCAGACCTCCGACCCAGAATCAAGTCAGACCTCCGACCCAGAATTAGGTCAGACCTCCGACCCAGAATTAGGTCAGACCTCAGACCCAGAATTAGGTCAGACCTCAGACCCAGAATTAGGTCAGACCTCAGACCCCAAATCAGGTCAGACCTCAGACCCCAAATCAGGTCAAACCTCAGACCCCAAAAACAGGTCAAACCTCAGACCCCAAATCAGGTCAAACCTCAGACCCCAAAAACAGGTCAAACCTCAGACCCCAAAAACAGGTCAAACCTCAGACCCCAAAAACAGGCCGTGCCTGCTATCAGGCAAAAAGCCGTACACCTCTCCCGATACAGCAACCTTTGAAACAGCCTGCGGCTGAGACCTCCGACCCAAAAATCAGGCCGTGCCTGCTGTCAGGCAAAAAGCCGTACACTACTCCCGATACAACAACCTTTGAAACAGCCTGCGGCTGAGACCTCTAACCCAGAAAGCAGGTCAGACCTCACCTTGCTTCTTGCAGGCAAAAAGCCGTACTCCATTCCTGTACAAGAACTGTAGAAACAGCCTATGGCTGAGATCTGCCATACCCGCGGGGTGCTGTAGCGCCCGGTCTGGCCGTTCGTGTCTGCTGGGTTTTCTTACAAGCCGCGCATACTACCCGCTCCAGCTTCCCTCCAAGTGTCCCGCCGTCTTTGTAACTGGGTACTGAGCTTGATACTGGTGCATGAACGGATACGCCGCTGGTGGAGATTCGGTACTGTGAACTAGGATTTTGTTCATCTGGCGCAGGCCGGCAATTTCTTTCCGCAGCCGTGCCGTCTCTTCATCCTACGCATTTCTTCTACTGGTGAAGGCTTTCATTGGTCCTGTTTCACTCCGCTTCACCTCTTGCTTCCATCGTGCAAGCATAGTCTGGTTAATGCCAAGCTCTTGGGCTATCTCCGACTGTTTCCGATCCGCCTTCAAGGCAAGTTACACCGCCCGTTCCTTAAACTCTCCGGCAAAAACTCTTCTTTCTTCCATAATGCCCTTTGCTTTGAGCATAGGCTCAAGTTCCTGTCCATTCAGTCGGGGGAGGTTCACAGCGCAGATGGCTTGAGTGCAAGGACACACCGAGCCTTAAATTGATTGATGCAGGATACGAGTGTTTACCGTACGAGTGCCGCAGCCGTATTCTGGAAACTGTTGCGCATACAGAGGATCAGTAAATATCCCAAAACACGTTGAACCGGAACCGGATAAACTCGCAAAATCAGCGCCGTGCCGTAGCAAGTGTCCCAAAATAGCGGTGTAAAAAGCCGTATGCCGGCTGTACTCCAAAAAATCATTGTAATACGGCCACTTTGAAGGAGGAGCGTTTATCGCCTCTGTTAAAACAGGCGGGGGAGGAGCGGCGTGTGTATGACTCGTGCGAAGCTTATCGAGGAATTGGAATGCCTCTGCCGTGGCGCTTTGAAAATCCGGGAATATCAGAACGACCCATAGCCCGCGTTCCGGCGGCACAAGAGGCACGACTTTTTCTCCCCGACCGGTAACCCATGCGCTGCCGCCACGAAGGAAAAAAGGCACATCGCTGCCGAGTTCCAATGCCATACTCTGCAGCATATCGCTCGATAGTTCCGTGCCTGCCATCTTGTTCAGCGCCGTCAGCGTGGATGCCGCATCAGAAGAGCCGCCGCCAAGCCCTGCGCCGACCGGTATGCGTTTCTCCACCGTTACCCGCACTCCACGGTCAAAGCCGGTTCTTTTCTTAAAGAGCTTGAGCGCCTGATAAATACTGTTTTTTTCCGGATCAATACCCCGCATTGGTAAAAAAGCCGCCTCGTCCTTGCCGGCATAATCAAAACAAAGCGTATCACCAAACGCTAGCGTACAGAAAATACTTGCAATGTCGTGATACCCATCCGGGCGCTTTTCACCAACGCTCAAGTGTAAATTTATCTTTGCCGGCGCTTCAGCGATCAGCATAAGGCTTTAGTAAGGATACGCTCTCATGCAGCGCTTTATTTTCAATATCACGGATCGCTAAAGACACAATATTGATCACTGCAACGGATGAAATTGCACCGTACAGATCGCCGGCGCAGTAGCGGAATACAAAGGCGAGAATTGCGGCGAGAATTGTGGTAACGAGTACTCCTACAAAGGATTTCGGTTTTGTGGCAGGATCGGCAATCAGTAAGAAAGCCGCTACTAGTGTACCGCCTGAGAAAAGCCCCTGCATCATGTCGCCTTGTCCTAGAATACCGTTGTTGAAGAATGCGCCGAATATCCGTATCAAGATACAGTATAAGGAAAGGTACACGGCCGGAATCCATGTGCGGCTCGTCCCAAATGCACTGATGACGATAGTGCCGATCAACAAAGCGCCTATGCTGCGGTCGGCTATAATTCCTGCCTGTTGTGCATTAAACAGATCAATGTACCAAGCGGGTATGGACGTTCCGATGAGCGGAAAGATTGTTCTATTCAAGAAGTCGGCGATTTGTTCCGCTAGCGGGCTTGCCGCCATTGACTCTTGCGGGATTGACGACAGCTCTAAAGCTTTGTTAAAAGCATCCGGCCATGAGAAACGGATGAAAAGCCATGCGCCGACCGCAGGGTTCAGCCAATTTGAACCGGGGCCGCCAAAGCTATGTTTAACAATAGCCATAGCAAAAAATGCACCGATAGCGGCATAAACAGGGTTTAGGTGATGGGGTAAAAGCAAGCTGAGAATCAGAGGGGAAAGCACCGCGCTGCCGTCGCGTACTATGCCGGCTCTATCGGTTCTGAAATAGATAAAGAATTCGGTTAAGGCAGCAACAATAACGGCGCTGGCCGTGATAATAAGCGAAGAAAGCGAATCCGACAACGATGACTGAAGCACTGCCAAAAAAACGCAGAAGCTTATGAGCCACATCTGCCCTTCGGTAGACCGAGCAAGACTTATCTGAGACTTATAAAACAGTTCCATTTATTCTCCCTTATTAGTTTTTGCCTTATTCCATGCACCGAGGATCGTACTCAAGGGCAAACGTGAAGGGCATACCACTTCACAGCAACCACACCCAAGACATTCCACGATCCTACTGAAGTTCTTCTCTTGTTTTGATCCTTTGATACTCTTGAATAACCGTTCGGGATCAAGCCTTACAGGACACACGGAACGACATTCTCCACAACTGATACAAGTCCTAACCGATGTTACACCGACTTGCCGCTTTAGAAGGGCAAAAACAGCGGTCGTATTTTTGGTTACCGGTTCGTTCAAGTTGACTACTTTACGCCCCAGCAAAGGAGAACCAGTAGCTATGCGTATCGGGTCATCAATGAAGCCGCCGCACTGCTCAAATATCTCTTCAAACATAGTTCCAATTCGTGCTTTAAGCACCGCCGGATTGCGTACCGCTGACCCGCCTACCGCAACATAGCGATCCAGAATGGGTTTTCGTAATTTAATCGCATCGTGTACCGCAGCTAATGTTGCAGGACTCTGAATGAACAAAGTATTGAGTTGTACATTCTCTTCTTTTTCAAAGGTTCTCAATACTAGTTCAAGCTGCGAATGGTTTCTCTGCGGATATTTAGCTCGGACTTGAACGAAAAAGGACGGCGCATCGTACCGCTTTGCTTCCTCTTGAAACAGAGCCAAGAGTTTCTTTTCCGGATGAGAAATTACATAGACAATCTGCTTTGCGCCGGTAATTTTTTGCAGCATGAGGGCGCCTTCAACAACAGCGCTCGTCCGCTCTCTACACAAAACATAATCCGCAACAAGCCAAGGATCGTCAAAGACGCAATTAACTACCACAGAAAGGGCGGCCTCCGATGGAAATGCAGACAGCGCATCGTTGAGCGGCGCGCCGCTCCCATCCATTTCAACAATACCGTACTCTGCAACAAGTTCATGTAGTTCTTGCGGCGAGAGAGTATCCCAGCCAAAGGTCTGCTCCGGCTTGCCGAGTTTGTCGAAACTGCCGCCGGTGCGAACTATTATGGCTTGGTTATTATACGATTCAGCTGCTTGCCACGAAACCACACGGACCACACGGCCCGGCACGGTTGCATGAATGTTTGATGAACCTGGACCTTGGCGGCGGCCTATTAACATACCTTCGCTAACCGTATCCCCGACCGAAACAACAGGCTGCGCACAATTTTCAGAGAACTGTACTATGGGAATGACTGCAAAGTTCGGAAGGAAAGCTGTTTTGCTCGAAGTCCATACCGGTGCTGTAGGATCATCAAAATCTATCCCGCCATGGGGAAACGAATAGACTTTCATAAGATTAGTAGTATTGTACTCGCACTTTTATATTTACGCAAGACATAGGCACGGCCTGTCGTCCCTCGACTCGCTTCT
>JAITAM010000135.1 GCA_031284085.1 Spirochaetaceae bacterium | reverse complement strand
AAAATGATCAAGATTATTCTTGAAAGTGATCGCTATGATTCTCCCATAAGAACCCGGTGAGTCTTTCATAAAAAGTATGGTCTTGCTTTAGAAGAGAAGACTTTGCATAGCAAAAGCCGGCGCTCTTTCGTGGGTATCTGCGGAACTCGTATCCTTGACCAAGAGCATTTCCTTTCCCTATACTCTTGCTATGAAAAACTATATTCTATACCTTTTACTTGTCCTATCGGCGGTACCGGTTTTAGCACAAAGATCTACAACAATTACCGCCACGTCGATAAGCCTTCGAGGAAAACCTCTTTACCCCGAAGGCTTTAGCAATTTTGCCTATGTCAACCCCAATGCGCCCAAAGGCGGCTCTTTGGTATTAGACGCCACCGGCACCTACGACAATTTTAACCGCTATGCCTCCCGCGGTTATTGCGTTGACGGCTCGGAGTACTTTTACGATACGCTGATGCGCGGCTCCTCGGACGAACTCTTTACATACTATCCGCTCATCGCAGAACGGATAGAGTATGCAGCCGACTACTCCTTCATTATTTTCTCCATAAATAAGGCGGCACGCGACCAAGAGGGGTTTCCGATTACGGCAGAGGATGTCAAATTCTCCTTTGATACGTTTATGACGCAAGGGGTGCCGCAGTTTCGCCTCTATTATGAAGGTATAAGAGCAACGGTTCAGGATGCCTACCGAGTACGCTTTGACCTAAGTTCAGGCGGAGACAAGGAAAAAATGATGGATATTTGCGGTCTTACGATTATTCCCAAGCGCTTCTGGCAGAACCGTAATTTTTCAGAACCGCTTTTAACTCCGCCTCTTGGAACGGGAGTTTACCGCGTCTCTGATTACAAAATGGGGCAATATGTAACCTTGGAACGGGTCAAGAACTACTGGGCGGCAGACCTTCCGGTTAATAAAGGGCAGTTTAACTTTGATACGATACACTACGATTACTACCGCGATCAGACGGTTGCCTTTGAGGCATTCAAGTCCGGCGAATACGATTTCCGTGAAGAGAATGTCGCCTCCAACTGGGCTACGCAGTACACAGGCAAGCTCTTTACCAACGGGCAGATCATAAAAAAGGAAGTTCCGCACGATAGACCGCAGTCTATGCAGGCTTTTGTCTTTAATACGGAGCGGCCGGTTTTTCAGGATAGACGAGTGCGCCAAGCGCTCAACTACTTTCTTGACTTTGAATGGATGAACAAAAACCTGTTTTATAATCAATACTCAAGGACCCGTTCCTATTTCCAAAACACACCTTACGAAGCTAAAGGACTTCCAACTAGAGAAGAAATCGCCGTTCTCAATCCTATCCGTGATAAAATACCGCCTGAAGCGTTTACTACCGAATATCAGCCGCCAGTTACAGACGGTTCCGGTAACATTACCGCTTTGGCGCGGCGTGCATTAGCTCTTTTGAGCGCTGCCGGCTGGGATTTGAAAGGCGGTAAGATGATAAACAAGACAACCGGCGCACAGATGCAGTTTGAGCTTTTGATTTACGACAGCAGCACAGAACGCATCGCAATACCCTTGCAGCGCAACTTTGAGCGTTACGGTATTACTATGAACATCCGTCTGATTGATTCAAGCCAATTTGTAAACCGGCTGCGGTCCCATGATTTTGATTTGATTGCTCATGGCTATAGTGCAAATCCGTATCCAAGTTCTTCACTCCTAACTTCATGGCATTCGGCTTACATTGACTCGACATGGAATACAGCCGGTGTGCAGGACCCGGCGGTTGATTATTTGGTTGAAGGTATTCAGAACTTACAGGAGAATGAAGAGGCGCTTTTAACGTGGGGACACGCTTTGGATCGTGTTTTGACATGGAACTTCTATGTGATCCCTCAATGGCACATATCAAAATTCCGTCTTGCCTACAAGAGTAAATTCGGTATGCCGGACCGCCGCCCGCGCTATGACATCGGCTTAGATACGTGGTGGGTGAAATAACCGGCGGGGATGCGCCGCTTGGCTGCATCCCTGCTCATGCTTCAATTTATCTTCATATTCCTTTCTGCGAACAATTCTGTGATTATTGTGATTTTTATTCGGTCATTGCCGCCTCTTCCACCGATGCTCGGTTTGAACGATATATTGATGCCCTTCTTGCCGATGCGGCGGAACAGGTTCATACCCTCGCTTTGAACCGGATTATCAGCGTGTATATAGGCGGCGGCACCCCTTCTCTACTCGGCGCCGCACGTCTTTCTCGTCTTGTGTCCGGCATTGCATCGCTTGGCGCAGCCCCCATAGCGGAAATCACTGTGGAGGTTAACCCGCAGTCGTTGAATCATATATTTCTAGAACTATGTGCAAAAAGCGGCATCTCACGTATCAGTGTTGGAGTTCAAACCTTTCACGAGCCGTCCCGACAGGCGGTACATAGAGCAGGCAGCAGTACGCAGGTGAGAGAAGGTTTGCAGCTTTGTTCTGAGTTTTTCCCGTCTTCCTTTTCCGTTGATCTGATGAGTGGCCTTCCCTTTCAAACGGAAAAAACGCTTGCCGCCGATATTGAAACGGTACTGTTTTACAAGCCGGCTCATATTTCTCTTTACGCTTTGACGTTAGAAGAGGGCAACCGCCTTGAGTCGATAGTGCCGGATCAAGATAGCGCCGCCGCTCTTTTTATACTGGGGCGTGATATGCTTGAAAATGCCGGTTATGAACAGTACGAAGTATCCAATTTTGCTCTTGCGGGCAAGCGCTCTTTGCACAATATCAGGTACTGGCGTATGGAAAATTGGATAGGGTGTGGCTCAGGCGCTTCAGGAACCATCATTGACGATGGGACGGGGACGGGTCTGCGTCTCACGTACAAAGCCGATGTAGACGCTTATCTGCAAGATCGGCACGGCAGTTACACAAAGGAAGAACTCGATCGTACAACGCTCATAAAGGAAACTGTCTTGATGGGTTTTAGGTATGCCGATGGGCCTGATCTTGCTTTATTTAAGCTGCGGTTTGGTATTGAGCTTGAGGAGTGCATACCCCGCACTCTTGCTCGGTGGCAGGCTAATATGGCAACGGTATCAAGGTATGGCAATCACCCTCCTGCAAAGGTCCATGCTCTATCACCTGAAGGTCTATTATTTCTGAACACTTTCTTACACGATGCGTTTGATGAAATCGACCGCATGTCGAAGGTCTAAAGATTAAAAGTTTCCGGCTCACCACATGAACGTATCTCGCCTCGTATATATTGTTGCGGAGGCCGAGTTGCCTACTGCGGCTATAGCGCGGCCAGTCTCGTTATGCGATGCGCCTATTGCTTTTAAGCTAAGCTAATTTACTTTAAGGTGTAATAAAACTGCTCTTTTTCTATCATCAACAACTTTCATTGCAATTCGGGTATATAATCCCAGTTTCTTTGCCAGTATTTTTCTTGCATCGGTGAAAAAAACACGTTCTTCTATCAATTTTGTTTCGGTTTTTTTTGAAAATTCTATACTATCATTGATGTAGAAATACATAAGCGCGTCAGTATTTCCTGTTTTTTTTACATAGTTATTTGCATATTTAATACCTGTCTTATTAGTTGCATCAAATAGTAATTCAACATTTGAAAAAATCTTTTTTACATCATTAACAAATTG
>JAITAM010000097.1 GCA_031284085.1 Spirochaetaceae bacterium | reverse complement strand
ATAATCTTCCCCTGCGTCATCTCCATCGGTTATTAGAAACCACTTTATATACAATTGAGATGCAAGTTTTAATAAGGTGGAAATACCAATGTGTGTAATCTGAAAAATCCTAATACCTTATGGTGCTTTTGCCGGTGTTATTTTCACCAACAAATACAGTTATATCATCAAGTTCAATAACTTCATGTTCAAAACTACGAAAATTTTGCAATTCGAGTTTGGTTAAAAACATTTTTCCTCCATTGTTATTCTTCATATTCCGCCTTTCCCAACGGGAACTCCGGTTTAATTACCTTTACTTCCTCATCCGTAAGCCCGTATAGAGAGTATACCATACTATCTATCTGCCGTTCAAGTGCCGTTGTGTCCGCTTTTGGGGCGGCGGCTTTGGCGGCAAGGATTTTATCGGCGATGGCCGCGATGGATTGTTGCCGTTCAAGACTGATCCGGGGAATGGGGAGTTTGCGAGTTTCAGGAAAAAGATAGAGGAAAGACGCTTTACTTTTCGATTTGCTGGCAGGGAGGCGGTGGAGAGAAAAGCCCGTGGAGTGATCTTGAAAAAGCTATCGTTCTCTGAGGGAATGGTAAGTGAATCCGCGCCGTAAAAGGCGTGGATTTTTTATTTCTGAAGCGGCGACAATCCAAACGGAGCGGATGTATGCCGCCGCTTCTATACTTTTTATATATCCATGTGTTCTTTAAGAAACACATCAACGGTCATTCGGTTTACTCCAATCATCAATAAATTAACCGTGCTGACACCAAAGGTGGAGTACGGCTTCTTGCCTAAAAGAAGCAGACTGCTCCTAGAGCAGGGACGCGGCAGGCCCATAGGCTGAAAGAGTGCCGTTATGAACGCAGGACTGTTGCGCTCTTCTTGGAAGCAATTTCGTTGTAAAGCGCCTCGTTCGGCATATCGTTTTCAACGAAAACCGCCTCCATACTGCGCAAATACACCACCATAGTCCGCACCGGATACGAGGAGAAGGCAGGCGCCGCCGCCCGATAACAAGCCATTTGCAGCCTGTGTGCGTCTTGCACTTTCTTTCTATCAACCTTAAAGTCCACGACAACGCAGGTCTTGTCATGCTCATAAATAAGGTCTATAGACCCTTCAAGCAAAAACCCGATCCGTTTTGTCTGCGGAACGGCTAAAGGCAAAAGAAATTTGAATTCGCTTAAAAACTTGGCTGAGGCGCGGACTTGCTCTCCTAGGGGGCTTTGGATAAAACGCCGCGCCGCAGATTGCGCCTCCCGTGCGAATTGCTTGGCATCCAAGCTCAGTTTATGGAGCTTCTTCTCTAGAAAGTACTGCTCTCCAAAGAGAGAGCGGGCTTTCTTTACCAGCTCTTCGGTCGTGTCCGTTTCAGAATCCTCTAAAATACCCGCAATAGCCTCATGGCAGAGCGTGCCGAAACGCCTGCTGTATTCCGACGGGTCTGTGCCGTCCGCAAGCAGCGGATCGCAATCGAATGACGGCAGCAGCAGCCCCTCCGTGTCGGGGGCGGTATCAAGCTCGCTGGGATTAAATATCTGAATACTATGGCGCTGCTTCTCTTGCGCTTGAGGAAGGGCGTAAAACCATTCTGGAACATCGTCCGCTGATTCCACGCCGGTAAGCTGTACAAACTGGGAATGGAGGTTTTGTATATACCGTTCCTGCTCATGCACGGAAGGGCAGGAAAAAGAGAGCAGTTTGCAGTGCGGAATGGCGGCGCAGGCAAAGCCGCAGGACAAAAGGTCTAGGAAGGTATCGGTGCGCCGCTGTCCTTTTCTCCAACCGTCTGCATAAAGGCGCGGCGTGTTGATGAGCGCCTCAAGTCTTTCTGTGCCGCTCTTCCCCTCCAACTTTTCTTTCATAGCCTTTGTGAGTTTGTACGTGCTGAAAATGAGAAGCTTCTCCTTAGCCCGTGTTGCAGCCACATAGAAAAGCCGCTTCACCTCCGCCTGCTCCTGCAGGGAAAGCTGCTTTCTGTTTTGTTCATAGAAGTAATTCAGACTCTGCTCGTGCGTTTCCGTATCCATCTTGAAGTTGATCGTTACTCCATAGTCCGGATCGACATAGTAAGGCAGATCGTTACGCTCACTCTTGCCGCTGTAGCCTGCGTTGGCAAGCACAACAACCTTGAACTCAAGGCCTTTGCTTTTATGCACGGTGAGGAAACGAACCCGATCGCTCTGATCCGTTACCTCGCCGCCGTCGACTTTATCCGTGCTGCCCATAAGCGGCGCCAGCTCATCCAAAAAAGCCGCCATGTTCATCCGCCGCATATCGGCGTCAAGGGCAAGGCGGTAGATATGCTCAAAGTGTTCGCTGTTGTGCCGGTATTTTTTATTGTACAAAAGCGCGGTGCGATAGCCGGTTTCATACCACAAATACGCCATAGTCGGCGCAATGCCCTGCAGGTCTATCTTGCCTTTGAGCTGATTGAAGGTATCGGCGCCTTGCAGATAGCGCTCATGGTCCTTTGGGGAAGCAAACCAGCGCATATCAGGGTTATCGGGAAAGACATCGGCGCAAGTATCGAGCATAATGCTAAAAAATGTTGTGTCGGACAGATTCACAAAGGGGGAACGCAGTACCGTAGCGTAGGCATTGCGGTCTTGAGGAAAAAGGGAGAGGCGCAGCAGCGCATAAATATCGTTAGCCGGTCCTTCGGCAAAGATACCGCGAGGGTCGGCCGCGTCAAAAGGTATGCCGATGCGGCGGAAGAGCCTTTCGTACGTGTTCTGATGGGTTGTCTTACGAAAGAGTATTGCCAGATCCCCAAGGCTAAATTCCTTAGCGGCAAGCCCTGCTATAATTCGGCGTGCAACGGCAAAAGCTTCTGCTTCCTGCGCTGCTACCGGCTCTTCCTCCGAGTCCTCACCATTTCCTTTTTCCTCCGACTCGGTCTCTTGAATGTATATCTCCACCGGCATCGCATCAGGATCGAGCTTCTTATCCGGCGCAGGCTTCATGGCGCAGAATGCAGCTTCAAAATCTTTTGTAGGCGTACCGAAAACACCAGGGAAAAGAGCATTGTAAAACGCCACCAGCGCGGGGTTTGAACGGTAATTTGTGCTAAGCGAGAGCGGATTATTAAGTTCGTGGGACAGGTTGCGGAACACGGACACGTCCGCCCCGCGGAACCGGTAAATAGACTGCTTTTCGTCGCCGACAAAAAAGAGCTTATCCGGCTCTATATCCGCGGCGCCCGGTTGTACACAGGCGGTTCCGGTATCAAGGCGCTCCGCAAGCAAGTATAAAAGCTCTTTCTGAAGCCTGTTATTATCTTGGAACTCGTCTATCATGATTGCCTTGATGTGCTGCTTGTAATAATTACGCAGGTTGAGGTCGTTTCTCAAGATTTCAATGGCAAGTTCCGTTAAATCATGGAAGCTCAAGACCGCTTTTTGGCGCTTGCTGTTGAGAAAAAGCGCTTCATACTCATCAAGAATAGCGCCCACGCTGAGTATGTCCTCTTGGAATCTAAGCATAGAGGCAAGCACTTTAAGCTCAGGCGCGGCCTGATTTTTAAGCTCGGTTGCAGCTCCCTTTAACTCTTGCAGGCATTCTTTTTTAATTTGGGAAACACCGTTAAGAACGTAAAGGCTTGGACGATCAACAAAGGATTGTGCGAGCTTAAAGAGCGTCTGCGCATCATCATGTTCAGACGGCAGAGGATAAATGGACTTGATGGCGGCTTTAACCTTCCTGCTTGAGTCGTTTGAGCAGTCGGCATCATCGACCGCCAGTATCATTCGGCATAAACTGTCCATCCGTTCAAGAACGGGCGGAACTCTTTGCTTTAAGAGTTCCACTTGCTTTTGAGCCTTTTCGGCGAAAGCGCCTTTGCGTACCAAGCTGCATACGTGCATACCGATACCGGCGAACAATTTGTTTACTACGGTCTCAAAACTTCGGCTTGCCACCATAGTACGGACGCTCTCGGTATGCCGGTGCTGCATGACAAGGGCAAGGGCGGCTTCTTTGGCGCTTGTATATACTTCACGATCGTCAACCCGAAAATCGCCTGAGATACCGAACTGATAGGCTGCGCCTTTAACTATGGTATTGCAAAACGAGTCGAGGGTTGCTATACGAGCTTGGTCAAAGTGGAGGAGTTGTTCAGCGGCTTGCGGATATTTTGATTGCGATTCCGAAAGTTTTTTGTATATACGAGCGTACATTTCTGTTGTTGCTTTGCGGGTAAAAGTCAAAGCCAAGACTTCACTAGTATCGAAACCTTTTTCGATGATAAGGCGGATATAGCGTTCGGTCAGTACGGTTGTCTTTCCGGAGCCTGCGCCTGCGGATATAACGGCGTTACAATCGGTATTGTAGACCGCAAATTGATCAGTATCGAGCTGCATAATAGAGTATTATCTTAATCAATGGACACCAAAAAAGGAAGCCGTCCAGCAGGCCAGCCTGTTTTGTTTCTGGCTTAGAGGTCTGACCTGTTTTGGGTCGGAGGTCTCAGCCGCAGGCTGTTTTAGAGGTTGCTGTATCGGGAGAGGTGTACGGCTTTTTGCCTGATAGCAGGCACGGCCTGTTTCTGGGTTGGAGGTCTGACCTGCTTTTGGGGTTGGAGGTCTGATCTGTTTCTGGGTTAGAGGTCTCAGCCGCAGGCTGTTTCAAAGATTGTTGTATCGGGAGAAGTGTACGGCTTTTTGCCTGAAAGAAGCAATCTAGGTCTGACCTGTTTTTGGGTTGAAAACATTTTGGCAGGCCATGAAAACATTTTGGCAGGCCATGAAAATGTTATGGCAGGCCAGAAAGATATTATGGCAGGCCATTAGGAGCTGGCTGCGGTCTGAGGTCTGACCTGATTTGGGTTAGAGGTCTGACCTGTTTCTGGGTTAGAGGTCTCAGCCGCAGGCTGTTTCAAAGGTTGTTGTATCGGGATAAGTGTACGGCTTTTTGCCTGAAAGAAGCAGTCTAGGTCTGACCTGCTTTTGGGTCGGAGGTCTGACCTGCTTTTGGGTTAGAGGTCTGACCCCTTTGGGTTAGAAGTCTGACCTGCTTTTGGGTTGGAGGTCTGACCTGTTTGGGTCGGAGGTCTGACCTGTTTTCTGGGTCGGAGGTCTGACCTGATTCTGGGCCAGAGGTCTGACCTGTTTCTGGGTTAGAGGTCTGACCCCTTCCTGCCCAATAAGATGGGCAGACAGTGCTTCTCGAAATCCTTTACTGCAACCTTGTATTCCCCGGTCTGCTGAGTCTTATTCTAAGCTAGACGTGATTCTTATTCTAGGCTAGGTGTGAGTCTTATTCTGGACTAGGTGTGAAGCTTATTCTAGGCTGGGTGTGGGTCTTATTCTGGACTAGGTGTGGACATTATTCTAGGCTAGACATGGGTCTTATTCTGGACTAGGTGTGAAGCTTATTCTGGACGCTGGAATGTCCCGCTGGCTTGTGTCCTCTGCCCCGCTGCTGGCGGGCAAAAAGCCGTACGCAATCTTTGATACAGCAACCTTTGAAACAGCCTATCCCGCTCCTTGCAGGCAAAAAGCCGTACGCCTCTCCCGTTACAACAACCTTTGAAACAGGCTATGCCTGCTTTGAAACAGCCTGCGGCTGTTAGAAATACGCCGGCGTGGACTGGCCTGTTTCTTCTTTTTTCAGTATACTCTTTTCTATGCGTGCATTTGAAGTTGTATCATCTTTTGAACCGGCAGGAGATCAAGAACAGGCTATTGAGGCGCTTGTGGACGGCATACAGGCAGGCTTTCAGTTTCAGACCTTGCAGGGAGTTACCGGATCAGGCAAAACTTTCACTATGGCGAAAATTATCGAAGCTGTGCAAATGCCGACCCTCGTTATAAGCCACAATAAAACCCTTGCCGCACAGCTCTTTCGGGAGTTTAAGAGCTTCTTTCCCCATAATGCAGTCGAGTACTTTGTGTCCTACTACGATTATTACCAGCCGGAGGCTTATGTACCCTCACGCGATTTGTACATTGAGAAAGACGCTTCAATTAACGAAGAAATTGATAGACTACGCCTTTCTGCAACAAGGTCTCTCATGGAACGAGAGGATGTGATCATTGTAGCTACGGTCTCGTGCATCTACGGACTTGCTACACCTGAAACCTACCGGTCTATGACCGTGAATATCAGGCGCGGCGAACGGCTTGATGTCGATGCACTTGTGCGCCGCTTTGTAGAGCTGCAATACGAGCGCAATGATGCGGTTCTTGAGCGCGGCCGCTTCCGCCGCCGTGGGGATACGCTTGAAATCTATCCTTCGTATATGGAAGAAGCCTACCGCATAGACCTTGATTGGGATGAGGTGATACGCCTGCGCCGTTTTAATCCCATTTCAGGCGCATTCTTAGAGGAGCTGGATCGCACCTTTATCTATCCGGCAAAACAGTTTGTCCTGCCTTATGCGGTAATTAACGCCGCTTTGGAAACAATTCAGGCGGAATTGAAGAGTCGGTATGAACTGTTAAAAAGCAGCGATAGAGTGCTGGAGGCGGAGCGCCTTAAAACCCGTGTTGAATATGACATTGAGATGCTTCGTGAAGTCGGTTACTGCGCCGGCATTGAAAACTACTCGGCAATTCTTGCAGGACGAAAGCCCGGCGATCCTCCTGATACCTTGGTCAGTTACTTCCCGCAAAAGCACCTCACCTTTATTGACGAAAGCCACGTTACTCTGCCGCAAATCGGTGCGATGTACGCAGGCGACCACTCACGCAAGACAAGCCTTGTCGAATACGGCTTCCGCCTCCCCTGCGCCTTCGACAACCGCCCTCTGCGCTTTGATGAGTTTGCACTCAGACTGGATAAAACTATTTATGTATCTGCTACACCGAATCAGACCGAAATTGCCCAATCATCACGGGTTGTCGAACAAATTATAAGACCGACCGGCCTTTTAGACCCGATTATTGAAGTGCATTCGAGCGAAGGGCAGATGGAAGATATTTATGCGGAACTTTGCCGCCGCATCGCATTAGGAGAGCGGAGCCTCATTCTGACTTTGACAAAGAAGATGGCTGAGGATTTGACCGATTACCTTTCAGGTCTTGGCTTGAAGGTGCGCTACATTCATAGCGAGGTTGAAACCATAGAACGGGTAGAGATTTTGACCCAGCTCAGACAGGGCGTCTTTGATGTCCTCGTGGGTATTAACCTCCTGCGGGAAGGTATAGACCTGCCTGAAGTGTCCTTTATTGCCATACTTGATGCCGACAAAGTTGGGTTTCTGCGTTCCTTGACCAGCCTTGTTCAAATTATAGGGCGGGCTGCACGAAACGCCGCCGGTAAAGTGATTATGTACGCCGACCGTGAAAGCGACGCTATGCGAAAGGCTATTGCCGAAACGGAGCGCCGCCGCCATATACAGACGGCTTATAACGAGGCGCACGGCATCACGCCGACCACGGTGAAAAAAGCGGTTGAGGTGATTTTAAGCCGCCGCATCGAAGAAGAGAAAGAAGCTGCGCTTTCCTCTGTGGAAGTCTTGAGAAAAGCGCACGATGTGAATGTCCCTTCGGAACGCAAGAAGCTCATCGCCGCTTTGGAATTACAGATGCGTGATCATGCCGACCGTCTTGAATTTGAACAAGCTGCTGCAATACGGGACATACTGCATACATTACAATAAAAACATATCCGAGGTCTGACCCTTCGAGGTCTCCACACTACGCGGTGGAAGCTCTCCTCCTAGCCCAAAGGGTTGCCCAAACAGGTCAGACCTCTAAACCCAAAGAGTCAAGCCGTAGGATCTGACAAGCCGAAACCGTAGGATATGACAGGCCGAAACCATAGGATATGACAAGCCGAAACCATAGGATATGACAAGCCGAAACCATAGGATCTGACAGGCCGAAGCCATAGGATCTGACAGGCCGAAGCCATAGGATCTGACAGGCCGAAACCATAGGATCAGGGAGAAAGGGTCAGACTTCTTCCCGCTCCTATCAGGCAAAAAGCCGTACTCCGCCTTTGATACCAGAGACGTAACATTGAAGCCCGCTGGCAGGTCAGACCTCCAGCCTTCATAGCCTTCACTACGCGGTGGAAGCTCTCCACACTACGCGGTGGAAGTTCTCCTCCTAGCCCAAAGGGTTGCCCAAACAGGTCAGACCTCTAAACCCAAAGAGTCAAGCCGTAGGATCTGACAGGCCGAAACCATAGGCTCAGGGAGAAAGGGTCAGACTTCTTCCCGCTCCTATCAGGCAAAAAGCCGTACTCCGCCTTTGATACCAGAGACGTAACATTGAAGCCCGCTGGCAGG
>JAITAM010000039.1 GCA_031284085.1 Spirochaetaceae bacterium | reverse complement strand
CTGCTGGCTGGCGGGGCGGGTGGGACTGAGGGCTTGTGTTTCGTTTGTTGTTTTTGGTATAGTCTCCATAGGTAGACTCTTTGGGAGTCTGTAGCGCTATATGCCGCAGACTCCCTCTTATCCTAATCAATAGGGAAAATGGTATGCTTGATTTTGGCAATTTAACCTCGATCTTACAAGAAGAACTCACACACTGGGAAACTAAAGTACAGTCTTTCTCAGTAGGCTCTGTAATACAAGTCGGCGACTCTGTGGCGACTATCCACGGACTCAACAAAGCTGTGTACGGCGAACTTGTGGAATTTGCTTCCGGTGCAACGGGTATGGTACTTAACTTGGCTGAAGATACGGTCGGGTGCGTGCTGCTTTCTGGGGACTCGTTGGTAAAAGAGGGCGAAGAAGTACGCGGCACCGGAAAAGTCGCATCGGTTCCGTCCGGGCAGTCCTTGCTAGGGCGTGTTGTGAATCCGCTTGGTGTGCCTGTGGATGGCAAAGGGAATATTGAACCAGAAGAAGTGCTGCCGGTTGAAGCGCCTGCCGCACCGGTTATTGAGCGCGGCGCTGTCGATACGCCCCTACAAACCGGAATTATTGCTATTGATGCTATGATTCCCATTGGTCGTGGACAGCGCGAGTTGATCATAGGCGATAGGCAAACCGGCAAAACTTCCATTGCTATTGATACCATCATCAACCAAAAAGCCAATAATATTATTTGTATTTACTGTGCCATCGGGCAGAAATCTTCTTCGGTAGCGGCAATCGTGCGGAACTTAGAAAAGTATGGTGCTTTAGATTATACTTTTGTGGTGCTTGCTTGTGCATCGGACTCGGCTGCTTTGCAGTACTTGGCGCCCTATTCAGCGGTTGCTATGGCTGAACATTTTATGCACCAGCATAAAGACGTTCTTGTAGTGTACGACGATCTCTCAAAGCACGCTGTGGCATACCGAACCATATCATTGCTGCTCCGCCGGCCGCCGGGACGAGAAGCTTTCCCCGGCGATGTATTTTATCTCCATTCTCGGCTTTTAGAACGTGCCGCGAAGCTGAAGAGCGGCGGTTCCATCACGGCTCTTCCTATTGTAGAAACCCAAGCCGGAGATATTTCTTCATACATTCCCACCAATGTTATTTCAATAACCGATGGACAGATATTCCTTGAAGCGGAGTTGTTCAATTCAGGGTTCCGCCCTGCTATTGATGTAGGGCTTTCAGTCAGTCGAGTCGGCGGCTCTGCACAAACCAAAGCTGTCCGCCATATTTCCGGTCGGCTCAGGCTTGACCTTGCGCAGTATCGGGAAATGGCGGCATTTGCCCAATTCGGCAGCGATCTTGATAGAGCTACTCAAGAAAAACTTGCTCAGGGTGAACGCATTATGGAAATACTCAAGCAGCCGCAGTTTTCTCCCTTCCTTCTTGAAGAAGAAGTGGCAATTCTGTTTGCCGTAACAAACAACGTATTGCTTTCCGTGCCGAAAGAAAAAGTCTTGTCTTTTGTGCATGGATTTCTTGAGTATCTCAAAGTTAATCATGCGCCGCTTATGGAGAGTATTAAGAAAACCGGTGCGCTTTCCCTTGAAAACGAGTCGGAACTGCAAGCTGCGGCGGAAAAGTATAAGAAACTGTAAAGGAGGAGTAGAAGGAAGGGGAGTCGGTTCGGTTTGAAAAGACCGCAATTCCCAGTTCCTTTTCCCACTAAATCATGGCAAACGGACAGGAAATACGGTTTAGGATGCGGGCGATACGCCAAACGCTGCAAGTAACCAAAGCGATGGATCTTATCTCTACGGCAAAATTGCGTAAAGCACGGCGTATCCTTGAAGATACGGTCCCTTTTTTCACTCGGATACAAAAGTCTTTATACGATATTGTTTCCGGCGCCGGCATGATACAAAATGAATTCATTAAACGGATAGACAAAAACAAGGCCTTTCACAGCGCCGTATTGCTAGTAAGCAGCGACAAAGGTATGGCAGGCGGCTACAACGCCAATGTTTTTAAGACCGTCAATACCCTATGCACCCAGCTGCGCAATCCATTGCTGCTTCCGGTGGGGAACATTGGCTCTCGGTATTTTGCACACTCTCCTTATCCTATCGTAGAAAACTTCTCGTTTAATTCACAGCTGCCGACTGTTGATGACGCACAAATACTGGCTTATTACCTTATATCGCAGTACCTGTGGGGAATGTTTGACGAAATTCACATTGTTTATACGCACATGTACAGCACCGTCAGACTCGTACCGACTATCCGCCAGATTTTGCCGCTTGATGCCGAGAAGATGCAGGCTGCAATTACCGAAAGCGGCGGCCAAAAACGTATTGCGCTCGGCTTTGAATACCTTCCTTCAACCCACGCTGTCTTTGAAGCTCTGGTTCCACTCTACATAAAAGGCATGATATACGGCTGCTTAGTCGAAGCTTATGCAGGCGAGCAAAGCGCCCGCATGGAAGCAATGAACGAATCTTCAAAAAACGCTGAGAAAATGCTTGCGGACTTGCAGATTTACTATAACCGTGTCCGCCAAGCGAATATCACCCAAGAAATGACTGAGATTGTTAGTGGTTCTGTTGGACTATAAGCTTTAGGCCAGCAGGCACACCTGTTTCAACTTTGGTACTTACTTCTTTTATATCAGCGTTCATGGCTACAAAGTAGCAGGCAAAACGAGAAAGCCTAAAATCCTTAATTCGATTTCCGTCAAGATAGCGAAATTTTCCTTTAAAATGATCTACGGTTATGAGTTAGGAAGGAATGGTTGTAAAAACCGATATAGCCTTGTTAATGGGTGGTATATTAGGGGAGTATTCTTGATGTCCAAGCAAGCGGACAAAGACAGAAACATACCAATAAATTTGTCCATTTTCATGGCATAAACCTTCAAAGGCAGGATGATAGTTTGAAAAACCCTCCCATACCACATAATTATCTAGTCCGAAATGCTCTTATAACTGACCTACAACAACTGTAAAGACGCTTTCCGGCATGGGATAGAAAGAACGATATTGTCGCTACACGTTCCCGATACTCTTGTTTACTATCATTTTCAAACTTTGGTATAAACAGAGGTTTCTCATGTTCTGCTAACTTTTGCTCATCTGCACCACTTCTGTTTCTGATTAGCTAAATCAGCTTCTTATTTTCTGAGTACACATTTTTATTAAGTTTTTATAAAAACTATAGCAGTTTCTTTCACTTTTCTCTTGTAGGCAAAACCGGCGATTTCACTCATTATTTAATTGTACAATATACAATTATTCTGAAACATAAGCTTCCGTGCAATTCCTATTTTGCCTGACGAGCTGGCCTGCTTCTAAATTTTCGATATTGGTATCAAAGACGGCGTACAATTCTTCGCAGGCCAGTCTGTTCCAAAGCTTCGCTGTTTGTATAAGACCAGACTACTACTGCTCATCGACAACCGTAAAGGATTCGGTATTAGTCAAGGTAAAATTCTGCAACGCTTCCTTTGTCCCTCGGATCGTGCCGTCTTCAAAAACAAAGATGGCTTCAACCCCAGCG
>JAITAM010000147.1 GCA_031284085.1 Spirochaetaceae bacterium | reverse complement strand
TCTATTCACCTCGGTGATAAGGGGCCTTTCCATGCCGTGCTTGAACCTATTCTTAAAGACGCTCATTTCTTTGCGGTCGATCTGTATGAAGCCGGCCTCGGCGGGCGTATTGAACAATGCTTTGAAGAACTTGTTGCAGGTCCCGGCGCTGTAGCACGGGTTTTGCACAAAAGCCTCTCATAATTTAGATAGTTTGGAGGGACAAGCGTTTCCGATGTCCCTCCGTTTTCCCTTCCTTAGAAACAGCCTGCGACTGCTTGTAGGCAAAAGCCGTACGGTGTTTCCGATACAACAACCTTAGAAACAGGCTGGCCTGTGTTGACAGCTTCAAAGCATAGATCTATCATTAGCCCATGATACAGAATATATTTCCACCCTTCTGGGAAAACCCTGCCTTACAGTCATTGAACCGGCTGCCAGCACGGAGTCCGCTTCTTCCTTTCCCTTCCCCTGCCCATGCTTACCGCAATGCCCTTGCGGGCCCTGAGCTGCAGCGCTTGGACGAGAATCCATTCTATCGCTCGCTTGATGGGCAATGGCAGTTTAAGCTGCTCGATAACCCAAAAGACGATAGCGGCGGCTGGGTAGAACCGAGTTTTGATGCCGCTGCTTGGACGCCCATTACCGTTCCCGGAACATGGACGCGCCAAGGCTTTGATAAACCCCATTACACCAACGTACAGATGCCCTTTGCGGATATGCCGCCATCCACGCCGCAGCATAATCCAACCGGTTGCTATAGGCGCATCTTTACTCTGCCTGAAGAATGGCGGGGGCGGCGGATCGTGCTTCATATAGGCTCGGCGGAAAGCTGCCTGCTCGTTTATGTCAACGGCGCTTTTGCCGGCGTCGGAAAGGATACCCGGCTTCCCTCCGAGTTTGATATTACACGGTTTTTAATATCTGCCGCCGATAACCTGCTCTGTTTTAAGGTGGTTAGGTATTCTGATGCCAGTTTCGTTGAAGATCAGGATCAGTGGTGGTTTGGAGGGATTCACCGCAGTGTGTATTTGTACTCAACGGCGGATTGTTACCTTCAGGATTTGAAGGCGTTGCCCGGATCAACTGACGGCAAGCTCCATTTCTCCGTAACCTTAGGCGGTATAAACACCGAAGCATCGGGTATCGGCAATGTGCCGATTATACCTTCCGAAACAGACGGCGTTACGATCTCCTACGCGTTGGATACGTTCAGCCGGCCTTCTTGTTACGAAGAGATTGAAGCGGCGCAGAATGAGCCGGTAACAAAGGGAGAGCTGAACTTTTCGCCGCATTATAGGGTAAATGCCGATACGGTCGAGGCTGATATAACGATCCCTAATCCGCTGTTGTGGTCGCACGAGAAGCCTGAGCTTTACGTGTTGACGGTAAGCCTTTACCGGAACGGACAGCACCTTGAGAGCGTGGCTTTTACCACAGGCTTCCGTTCTTTGCGCATTGCAAACCGGCAGCTGCTCATAAACGATAAGCCGGTGCTGATAAAAGGAGTCAACCGCCATGAACATGACGAAAAGACCGGCAAAACCCTGTCCACAGAAGACATGGTGCGCGACATTCGCCTGCTTAAACAGCACAACTTTAACGCGGTGCGCACAAGCCATTATCCCAATGACGAGCGCTGGTATGAGCTGTGCGACCGCTACGGCATCTACCTTTTTGATGAGGCGAATATTGAGCACCACTGCTTTTACGACCAGCTCTGCCGAGACTCTGCGTGGACGGCCGCCTACCTTGCTCGGATTCAACGTATGGCGGAGCGTGATAAGAACCACCCGTCCGTGATTGTCTGGTCGCTTGGCAATGAGTCCGGTGATGGTGAAAATCACTGCGCGGGCTCAGGCTGGATTAAGCGTTACGATCCCTCACGGCCGGTTCATTATGAAGGAGCGAATAGACCGGAGCGCGGGCAAGGGCGCCCTACGCTTGATTCCCTTTCACGAGGGCAAGGCTTGACCGACATCGTCAGCACCATGTATCCGGAAATTGAACTCCTAAGCGACTTTGTAAAGTACCGGCAGGACACGCGCCCTTTTATCCTCTGCGAATATTCGCACGCTATGGGTAATTCCAACGGCAGTCTGTCTGATTATTGGAAGGTAATAGAGTCTCATCATGGCTTACAAGGCGGTTTTATCTGGGATTGGATGGATCAAGGGCTGCAAGCTTTTACACAGGACGGGGTCAAATACTGGAAATACGGCGGCGACTTTGGCGATGAACCTTCGGACTACGACTTTTGTTTGAATGGGCTTTTGTTCCCTGATCATAGCCCTAAGCCGGCCCTTGCCGAATGTAAACAGGTCTTTGCGCCGCTGCGTCTTTCGCCTATTGCAGCTAAGCCTTTCAGCTTTATGCTTGAGAACCGTTTTGACTTTTCAAGCACTGAGAATATTGGGCTGCGCTGGCAACTGTGTGTTGACGGCAAGGAGCTTGCCTCAGGGGTCTACCCTCTTGCGGCCATTGAGCCTGCAAGCGCCCTTGAAATCACCTTTCCCGTGCCTGCTCTCAACCTTCTTGAATACGATGGTACTCTGTATTTACACGCCGACTTCTATCTAAAAACCGCCGCGCCATGGGCAGAAGCCGGCTTTGTCATTGCCCAAGCGGAGCGCATAGTTCGTGAAAAGCCGGTGCGGCATATCGGCCTAATTGAGGATAAAGCGGCACCTAGCACGGAACCTGAGCAGGAGCTGCTGAACTTTATTACTCGTGGATACCCTACGCTCTTCCGAGTGCCGACACAAAATGACGGGCTTAAAACGTACGCCGCGTTCCGTAACGATCCGCAGGCCTCTTTCTACTATGCGAATAAGGCTCTATATCCGTGGCTCGACCTTGATCTTCTACATCTGCGGCTTATTGATGAGAAAACGACTCTCGTTCGGTGGGAAGGCTGGCGCACGCAGTTGTACAGCGCCGTTTTACAAGCCGGACAGGGGGCGGCGCTTGCGTTCTGTGATACTCGGCTCGGCACGTTTTCTCGCTACCTTGTTGCGCCGAAGGGCGATGAACCTTTAGTAGTTGAATACGCCTTTGATCTGAACCTAGATTTGCCGGAATTGCCGCGGATTGGTGTATGTTTTGCGGTTGATAGTCGGTATAAGCGGATACGGTGGTTTGGCGCCGGGCCGCATGAGTCGTATCCCGATCGTATGGCGGGTGCTTTTCTGGGTTCTTATGAGCATAGCATAGCGGAACTGGAAACGCCTTACATAGTCCCGCAAGAGAACGGCAATCGGACAAAGGTTCGTAGGCTGGAACTTTTGAGCGATGAAGGGAGTATAACAATCCACGCTGACGCTCCGGTCAATTTCAGTGTGAGTCGGTACGAGGCCTCCGATCTACTTGCGGCGCTGCATAGTTCTGATTTAGCGCCTTTGCGGGACAAGTACTATTTATATATTGATTGTGCGATGCGCGGGGTTGGCACTGCCACCTGTGGTCCTGATACTCGTGAAGAGTACCGTGTTCGTCCCGGACACTATCGGCTAAGGTTACACTCTTATATCGGGAACAGCAGGCCGGCCTCTTTCTAACAGGCCAGCCTGTTTTTAAATTTCGGCGCTGGCATCAAGGGCGGCGTACGGCTTTTTGCCTACAAGCAGCTTGGGTGTCTCAGGCCAGCCTGTTTCTAAATTTCGGTGCTGGTATCAGGGGCGGCGTACGGCTTTTGCCTGCACGCCAGCGTGTTTCAAAGGTTCTTGTATCGAGAATGGAGTACGGCTTTTTGCCTACAAGCAACAGACAGAGGCTGCTTTGGGCCAGAGGTCTGACCTGCTTTGGGCCAGAGGTCTGACCTGCTTTGGGCCAGAGGTCTGACCTGCTTTGGCTGAGGTCTGACCTGCTTTGGGCTAGAGGTCTGATCTGTTTTGGCCAGAGGTCTGACCTACTTTGGCCAGAGGTCTGACCTGTTTTGGGCTAGAGGTCTGACCTGCTTTGGCCAGAGGTCTGACCTGCTTTGGGCTAGAGGTCTGACCTGTTTCTGTTTGAAACAGCCTGCGGCTGCTAGCTTGATGCTCTTATATGTTTTATTGTGTTCGCTATTCTACTGACGGAGGAGACAATTAACATTGCTGTAACTACGAAAATTGTTATGCCCATTATTGTTTTATAATCAATCATAATACACCGAAACACAAATACACCGGGTAGTATCATCACTATTGAAATAGATACTTTCCCAATTTTATCAAAAATAATACGCTGCTGCTTACGGCCTATTATTCTTGATGTTATAACAAACTCAAATAGTTTCAGAACTATTACAAGAATAAACCATGCAGGAATTATTTCAAAATATGCAAAA
>JAITAM010000007.1 GCA_031284085.1 Spirochaetaceae bacterium | reverse complement strand
CTTTCACCCGGAGCAGGAGTAATAAGTATATGGACGTGGTTGCCCATAATACAAAACGTAGGCACCTCAAAGTCGTAGCGTTCTTTTGCTTCTGCAATAACCACGATAAGACGTTCTTTGTCTTCTTTAGGGTCTAATTCATGATGGTCTCGATTAACCTTTGTAACCACATGACAAGTCTTACCCTTGCTAGTTGAACCTCTAAGTTTCCTTGACATAGTACACTTAGTACGGGGGCATTTGCATTTTTGCTTCAATAAACTGCTAAAAATCTTGAAAAATATTTCAAGGGGTAAAGGGGTCAGACCTCCCCCTATTCCCTGTCCCCCATTCCCAACCGGAGGTCTGTCCCCTGCCTAATCAGAAGCAGAGGTACGACCTTTCGGCTTTTTGCCTGCAAGAAGCGGCTTATATCAGACTCTTGAAACAGCCTATATCAGACTCTTGAAACAGCCTATTTCAGACCTTTGAAACAGCCTATTTCAGACCTTTGAAACAGCCTATTTCAGACTCCTGAAACAGCCTATTTCAGACCCTTGATACGGCCTTCCCGATCTTGCGGCTTCGACCGGCTCCTTGTAGGCAAAGAGTCGTGCCTCCGCCCTCGTTACAATAACCTTTGAAACAGGCTGGCCTGCTTGATAGTATTGGTTCTATAAGCTACACTACCTTCATCTACGAACACTCCGCCGCAAAATACAGTGCAGCGGGGATAAAAAGGATAAGAAAGATGGCATATACAGGCATTATTAGCCAAATAGTAGGACCGGTAGTGGATGTGCGCTTTCAAGACGGCGAAGTTCCAGCGCTGCTAAACGCCCTCAGTGTGAAGGAAGGAGATAGGACGGTCGTCTTGGAAGTCTTACAGCACCTCGGCGACAATCGAGTGCGTACCGTTGCAATGGGTGCAACAGAAGGATTGTCCCGCGGGCTTGAAGTAACCGACAGCGGTTCCCCCATACAAGTGCCGGTCGGGCAAGAGGTGCTGGGGCGGATGTTCAACGTTACAGGCAGCGTGATTGACGATCACGGCCCTTTTAGCGCAGGAGAGTACGCTTCCATTCATCGGGCAGCCCCTTCTTTTGCCGAACAAAAGCCGGCTACCGAAGTCTTTGAAACCGGCATTAAGGTTATAGACTTGATAGCCCCCTATGCAAAAGGCGGTAAAATAGGGCTTTTCGGCGGCGCCGGTGTCGGAAAAACAGTTATTATCATGGAATTGATCCGCAACATTGCGACAGAACATTCAGGCTATTCTGTCTTCTCAGGGGTCGGAGAGCGTTCGCGGGAAGGCGCCGATCTCTGGAAAGAGATGAACGAATCCGGTGTCATCAGCAAAACAGCGCTGGTCTTTGGGCAGATGAACGAACCGCCGGGCGCTCGTATGCGGGTGGCTTTGTCCGGCCTTACCATGGCGGAACACTTTCGGGATTACAGCGGGCAGGATGTGCTGTTATTTATTGACAATATCTTTCGGTTTATCCAAGCAGGCGCCGAAGTATCCGCACTGCTGGGGCGTATTCCAAGCGCGGTAGGGTATCAGCCTACTCTTGCCAATGAAATGGGCGCTTTACAAGAGCGTATTGCCAGCACTTCAAAAGGTTCAATTACCAGCGTGCAGGCTGTGTATGTACCCGCTGACGATCTAACCGATCCTGCGCCTGCAACGACCTTTGCCCATCTTGATGCAACGACTGTTTTGTCCCGTAAGATTGTGGAGCTGGGTATTTATCCTGCGGTTGATCCCCTTGCCTCTACCTCTCGGATTCTCGATCCGGCTCTTGTAGGTAATGAGCATTACCAAACCGCCCAGCAAGTGCAGCAGATTCTGCAACGCTACAAAGAGCTGCAAGACATTATTGCCATACTCGGCATGGATGAATTGTCCGCCGAGGACAGGCTTGTTGTTTCACGCGCCCGCAAAGTCCAGCGCTTCTTTAGCCAGCCTTTCTTTGTCGGCGAAAAGTTTACCGGCATTGAAGGCAAGTATGTACCGGTTAGCCAGACTATCCGCGGCTTTCAAATGATCCTTAGCGGAGAGGCCGATGCTATTCCGGAGCAGCATTTTTTTATGTCAGGCAGCATAGATGATGTACTGGCGGCGTATAAGAGGTAACTATGGCAGAGGTTTTCGCTTTTGAAATACATACACCATACCGGCGTTTTTTTTCCGGCGATATTGAAACTTTAGTTGTTACGCTCAGTGACGGCGAGAGCGCCATCTACGCATACCATTCTTTTTTTATTGCGCCTGTGGTAACGAGCATACTGAAAATTAAAAACAAAAAGGGAGAATGGCTTTCTGCCTGTATTAGCGATGGGATTTTGGAAGTAAAGGGGCATAACACTATTCTTTTGGTGGAGGCTGCGGAATGGCCGCAGGAGATCGATCTTGCACGGGCGCAAGCCGCAGAAAAAAGCGCTTTGGAACGTATGAGCAGCAGCTCTTTTAAGCCTGATTTTATGTCGGCGTGCGCCGCACTTAAAAGAGCGCAAACGCGCATCAAAGCTTGTAATATAGCAGGTCATGCAGGTGCATAAGCCGATTATAGTTAATACTACTACAGTAATTAAAATTATCATGCCTTTCTGCGCGGCGTTTGCCGTTATGGTTGTTCTTATCCTGTTTTTGCAGGGACCCAAGCTTGGGTTTTACTATGATTTCTTGAATACCATCGCGCCGGCTCCTGAACTCGCTCAAAGTATAGTAATAATCGAAACGGACAAAGCGAATCCGGAACAAGAAACAAGCAGCATCAATCTTGAATCGTTCATCTCGCTTCTGCTCAATCTTATTGAGATGCGTGCTGAATCATTGATAGTACAAGTACCGATCTATACTCCGATACAGGCTAGTACGGATGAAAGCACCGCTCTATTAAACAGTGTATTCTCAGCGATGACGGCATTTGGGCCGGTTGCGGTCGATGAGCTTTGGCAAAAGATGCAGTATACCGATCCGGACGGCATGTTGCGCCGAATTGCACCGGTTATGTACTCTCAGGCCGGCGAGTGGGTAGAACATCCTGTGTACCGCGTCTTAAAAAACAAGAGCGCACAAGGTTCTCATCAAGCCGATGTCGTTGCTGAAAGAATACGCGCTGTGGATGGTGCTTCTTCGCTTTTAGTACGAGTGCCGTGCGGCGAGGTGAACTTCATCCGTATTCCGTTCTCTGATTTTATTAACTATGAATGGCTTACATTTGATTTACAGAGACTTTTATGGCAGAGCGACACTCTGGATATATACCAAGAGATCAGCATTATGGAGCGCCCCAGCTTTCTAGGCGAATACGTCCAGTCGGTGCAAGACATTATGCTTGAAGCGCCTGCACCGGATTCCGGCCCTGCTGTACTGCAAGAATGGGTGCAAACCATCGAACAAAGAAAACAGCTATGGCTGCAGGCTAGGAGTAGCTATTTTGACTCTATTGAACGTTTCTTTTCTCAAAATGCAGCACAAGAGCTGCTTATAAGCTACGACAAACGTACTGAAGCTGCCTCAGGGCGGGAGCGAGCCGGTATGCAGGCGCGGCGTAACGAAGTAGAGGCTTGTATCGCTAATATTCAAAAAACTTATGAGGCTCTCATCTATAGCGGCGGCAGCTTACAGTCGCGCTTGCAGGGCGCTCTGTGTATTATGGGTCCTGTGCATACAGAGCGGTACTCGGCGGTTTTTGTATCGGCAGTCTTGGCAAATACATTCTTTACAAACAATGGGATTAGCCAAAGCTCAAGGATATATATTGTCCTTTTTTCTCTTATAAGCGCTTGGTTTGTGGTGGTGCTGCTTTGGCGCTTCCCGCCTGTCAAGATTGCCGTTTTGGGATTGCTCTGTGTACTTCTGATTTTCATAGGCTTTTCCATTAGTTTTGTGCTTACTAGGTACTGGATAGACCCTTTCATTCCTTCAGGCGCTACTGTTGCAGCGGTGCTTTGCTCATTGCTCTGTGCAATACTAAAGCCGGCCGTTCAGGGTATTGCGAAGCCTCTCACCAAAGAGCTGATCGTCATTGCGGTACATGACACAAGCCCCAAGAAAGATCCAGCTTCATTTCAAAAGAACGTTCTGCATTTGTTCAAGGAAACCGGCACTTATATTGCGGAGGGCGACGAGGATACGATCTTTATTGCCTTTGAAATGGACTCGCTAGAAGAGAAAGAGCTTGCGAAGCGAAGCGCCGACAGTATTGTTACTGTTGTGCGCAGCAAAACAGCAAGCACTTACTGGTGTTTTGGGCTTGATACCGGAATCGCAAGTCTAGAGCGGGTTGGCAAGAAGTGGAAACTTGTGGGTAATCCGGTCAATCGGGCTAAGTCTCTTGCTCTGCTTGCTCCTCGTTACCAAGCCCATGCACTCATAAGCGAGAATGCGTATAGTGGTCTGCATATAGCTGCGCAACAACTTGGCCATCTAAAAGACGGTACAGGCAGCGACACGGATTCATTTTACCAGCTAATCTGACAGGCCGGCCTGCAGCCACAGCTTGTTCCAGAGTTTTCGGTATTGTATCGGGAGTAGCGTCCTGCTTTCTGCCTGAAAGAAGCCGGACAGGGGACAGACCTCAAGCCCGGCCTGAAAAGGAAAAGGGCGGTCCAATCGCTATGACCGAACCACCCTTTACGGCTGCACAAAATGCCATGACCGGACCCGGTCATGGCGTTTCTTTACTAAGAGTTCACTTTAATATAGTACACTACCGAATTAAGAGTGTCGAAACTTCCTCCTCCCGTCGCCTTTACAAAGTTGGATGTAACAATCGTGAGTTTGTAGGTTACGCTGCTAGTCAAAGCGCTGGCTTTGATTGCGTACACCTCGTTGGTGGCCTCCAGTACCGTTCCAATGGCCGGGACTGTGCCGCTACCGCTTTCTATCGCTATCGAACTGATGCTGCGGCCCGACATTACGATGGCCTTTGCAAAATCTTCGTTGCTAAAGACGATATTGCCGCCGCCTGTAGTTACTGTAATAGCACCGGTAGTAGTGTCTGCGTCAACCGCTGTGCCATCACCTTGTTTCAGTTTGGGGCGGTCAATGATGCGGTTCACCGTAAAGGAAACTGTCGTGTCCGGTGGTATCGTGGAGCTTATTTTGAGCGTATAGGCGCCTTGGAAAGCTCCGCTAAAGAACACATCCTTGAGCGTAATGGCTATTTCACCCTCTCCCTCCGGCGCAAGCGTATAAGCTTCGCAGGAATATCCGCTCCTCCTTTTTGGATAACGCCGCCCTTTGAGGCGAAATCCGCCAACGCCGCCGCACTCAAATTGCCGACATGCAAAGTATTGCCCTCCGCAAGCTCAGCGCCTGAGGAGTTCAGTAACTTCTTAGCATCGCCTGACACATAGAAGACAGAGCCTTGCTCAATAGAGGGGAGGCTTGCGCCGTCTGCAACCACACCAACATTTTCGACAATAATGTCCTTACGCCCTTTGGCAAAGATCACCAGCCGCATATTGCCCTCGGAGGATAAATTGTCCATACGGGAAATGCCGGTGCGCTTAATCGCCGCTTCGATGTTGGTGTGTCCCCGGTGAGAAAACAGATTCTGCAGCCAGACAAGGGGTTCCTTGTGCCCGGTCTGCAAATCTTCAACATAACCGGCATACACATAGTCAAAGTAGTCGTTCCAAATGCCGGCGCTGTCCAAAGGTGCCGTCAGTGGTGCAAAGTCCACGGATATAACCTTGTCCGCCCAAGTGCCGCCGTAGGATACGCCTACTATTGCGCCGCCCGTGCCGCCGACAGCTTTTGGCCATGATGCAGCAACATCATTAAGGGCATTGTCGTCCCGCTTTCCCCATGAGGCGTCGGGACGCAGGTATTTGGCTTTGTAAACTGCGGTTGCCGCTTTCCAAGTGATGTCCCTCACGTTTTCCAAAACCGCCGTTGATGCCGCCACAGCCTTGTCAACCTGCTTCAGAATATCCGCGTTGGCGTACAAATCAAAGTCAACGCCGACTTCCACGGTTTTGATGCCCGTAACTTCGTGGTCGTCCGCTTTAGTCATTGGGTCGGAATAGTTTATGGCAAGGTTCTGAGTCGGGACAAAATGCGGATTGTCGCCGTAGGTGGCGCTGCTTATGACGTCAACCTTGGCCTGTGAGTCCGTTTCCGTCCACTTGGGTGTCCCATTGGCAGTGCCTGCGCTGTTGTTTCCGGTGCGCGTGCCTGCGTTGATAAAGTTCTTGGGAACTGCCGCCGTTCCTTTTGCGGCAAAAGCCGTGGTGGAAGGGTGGATGGCGGCTATATTTGCCGTAACATCGTGAAAGAATTCGCTAAACGTCATGGGCTTTTCGCCGTATAAGACCTCAGGCGCCTCCACTCCGGAGGCGTCAAAGGTTACGGTCTCGTTCAGCACGTCTCTTGTGCCTTCTTTAACGATTAAACTATAGGAGGTTACCCCCCCCCCCCCCCCCCCTACAAGGGGAGCCGCAATTTTTATCAGCGTTACCCTGCCGTCGCCGGTCAGAACCGGCGTGGGCGTTACCGCAGCTTCGTTAAGGGTGTAGGTTCCATTCGTGTAATTGCCCTTCGCCGTTTCCAAAAGGACATAATTGGTGGACGCACCGCTAACATTCGGATGCATTACCCCATAACCACCGACGACAGCCAGTTCTAAAGCCTCGGTCGCCGGCTGCTCATCGGGGGTATGTTCGCACCCCATCAATGTCAATAGAGCGCAAAAGCCCTCTATGACCCATCTCGCATGTTTGTTTTGTCTCAAATCCATACATGCCTCCCTATGCAATCTAGATATAAAGTTACACAGATATAACTTTATAAATAAGATATACTATCTGTATGTTACAGTCAACTAACTACTATTCGTTTGAGGGCCGAATCTATAGGATCAGGGAGACCGAAACCGTAGGATCTGACAGGCCGAAACCGTAGGATCTGACAGGCCGAAACCGTAGGATCTGATAGGCCGAAACCGTAGGATCTGATAGGCCGAAACCGTAGGATCTGATAGGCCGAAACCGTAGGATCTGATAGGCCGAAGCCATAGGATCTGACAGGCCGAAACCATAGGATCTGATAGGCCGAAACCGTAGGATCTGATAGGCCGAAACCGTAGGATCAGGGAGAAAGGGTCAGACCTCCAGTCCACACTATGCGATGGAAGCTCTCCACACTACGCAGTGGAAGCTCTCCACACTATGCAGTGGAAGCTCTCCACACTATGCAGTG
>JAITAM010000178.1 GCA_031284085.1 Spirochaetaceae bacterium | reverse complement strand
GTGCGAGGAGCTTCTAGTTTCTTACAAACCTGCCGATACTTAATAGACTATGAATACTGTTGCCGTGCTGTATGCTGTTGAGCTTTCTTCTTATGCTTATGAACCGGTACTCTTATCTAAGAGCGCATTTTCTCATGCCATTGATCGGGTATCTGCATTTGCGGGCGTTAGGCACGTTGTGGTACTGGTGCAAGAAGGTGCTACTGTAGCGATGCCGGAGTCATGCACCCGTATTGCCGCGCCTGAGTGGAGCGTGAAGATTCTCCTTGAGACACTTGCGCAGGTAGCGGCAGGCTCTGATCTTCTCTATTTTGCTTGGGCGGATTGTCCTTTCTTAGACCCGATTCTTGCAGGAAGCATTGCACAGCGGCACCTTCGCTACAGAGCAGAGTATTCGTATGCGGACGGCTGGCCTTTCGGTTTATCGCCTGAAGTACTTGCTCCAAGTACCGCGGCAATACTGGCAAAGCTGGCTGTCGATAACCATGAACCTGTGAAACGTGATACTCTGTTTTCGGTTATTCAGAAAGATATAAATTCCTTTGACATTGAGACTGAGATTGCGCCGGTTGATTTGCGGCATTACCGTCTTCAATTCACAGCAGATTCCAAGCGCAATATGCTGCTCTTAACACGCTTTATGCAGGCAGGGCTTAACGGGGGTGCGTCATCTGTAGGGGCGCTTATACAAGACAAACCGGACATTCTGCGCACCTTACCGGCGTTTTATGCGATTGAAGCAACTCGGCTTTGTCCTCAGCAGTGCGTGCTTTGTCCCTATCCTTTGCAAAAAGCAAAGCCGCTTCCTCCGTTATCGCTTGAACACTTTTCTAATTTGCTTGAGAGTATCGGTGCTTTTTCCGGTGATGCAGTTATAGACCTGTCATTATGGGGAGAAATTGCTCTGCACCCTCATAAAGTAGACCTTATTCGGGCGGTCTTGAGCCGAGAAGCTCTGTCGCTTATCATTGAGACTTCGGGCATAGGCTGGAAAGAAGACGAATTACAAGCGATTGTAGATGCAGTAGCGGATTGTCCTCCTCGTATAAACCGCCAGCCGCCCATTTCATGGATAATTTCGTTGGATGCGTATAGTCCGCACCGGTACCATGAGTTACGCGGCGCCGGTTATGAAGAAGCTGTGGCAAGAGCGAACAGATTAGCCGAGCTTTTTCCGAAAGATACCTATGTACAGGCAGTGCGAGTAAACGGTGGTGAAGATGATATTGAACAGTTCTATCGGTTTTGGAAGGACAAGAACGTAAATATCATCATTCAAAAGTACGATGATTTCTGTGGTGCACTCCCCTTTCTGCAAGCTTCGGACCTTTCTCCTTTAATACGCCATCCATGCTGGCATTTATCACGGGATATAGCTATTTTGCTTGACGGCGCCGTACCCGCTTGCCGTGAGGACCTGTCATGTAGCCGAGTGCTGGGGAATGTATTTACCGAAACGCTTGAAACCATCTGGTTACGGGGCGAAGCATGGTATACCCAACACTGCGCTGCAAGTAACACAAAGAGCTGGGAAGAACTGGGACTCTGTGCGAGGTGTGATGAATACTATACCTACAACTTTTAACGATTCTGTGCCTTCCTATACGGCTGTTGGAGGAACAAGCCGTGCCGCATTCTCAGGGCTCTCTGCAATACTGCTCTCACGCGGCGGGCGCTATCCAAGGCGTACTTTGTTCCAAGAGTTGGAAAAGATAGGCTTTGATTATATCATCAGCATAGAAGGCTCTCGTGAACGCTACGATGTCGATGAATTATCCGAACGTTTCCCACAGGTGAGCTTTATCTTCCTTAAACAAGCAATTACTACCGGTGAGCAGATAAACCTTGCGGTCGGTGAATTATCCAGTCCGCTCTTTTTTGTGCTATGGGATGATCTTCGTATTCTTCATTCGGGAGGGGCGCTGCGCATGGCGGAACGGCTGCTTCTCAATACCGGCGTGTACCGGCGTTTGTGTACCGTGCCTCTCATACAGAACTCGCACTTTGAAACGCTGCCGACTATTTCAATACCTCTTGCGTATAAAAGCACGGTAAAGCGTGTCCTCCTTGTGCCGACAAAAGAAGGCGAGATGAGTCTATACCCTTTTGACGGTGTGGGTATTTATGATCGCACGCGTTTCATCGGATTGGGCGGTTTTGACAGTACCATTAAAAACACGCAATGGCAGCTTATGGATTTTGGCTTTCGCGCCCATTTGTGGGGAGAACACATTAACTCAACGCACTTAATTCGGCTCTCTTACGATGGTGATATACCGACAGACGACAGCACAGCCGATTACAACTATCGCAGGTTTTACCTTAAAAACGTTGCGCCGCTATTTCATGGGGATAGTGCGATCGTTCCTATGCGCCGTTTCATCAGCTATTGGTGGCGTTCTGGGAAGGGGTTGGGTTCGGCATGGACTGAGTTTTCCCAAGGGCGGCGCTGGGTAAAAACGAATCGCTACCGGTTCAAAAGCGATGTTCGTGCTATTATTGAACTATGGGAAGATGTCAGTGAGCGACCGGAACTTGAGGCGCTAGAGCAGATGCAGCTCTCCGATCGGCCGAGTTCGTCTGATATTGAGGAAGAACCGCCGCCTGCACCTATAGTACGGAGCGGCACATGACTGGCATTGTCTTGCAGGCCCGCCTTGATTCAAAGCGTCTACCACGAAAAGCTCTTCTGCCTTTAGGCTCTAAGCCTATGATTGTTCGGGTTATGGAGGCGCTTAGGCAGGTGCGCAGCGAGCAGTACATACTTGCCTGTCCGAAAGATTGTGTCGATACTTTTGCTCCGCTTGCACAGGAAGCGGCGTTTTTGCTCTGTGCAGGCTCAAAAGAGGATGTTTTGAGCCGCTACTGTGATGCAATCCGCCTTTACCATCTGGATAGGATCATCCGCGCAACTGGAGACAATCCCTTTGTCTTTGCCGATGCGGCCTTTGCTATCAATGCCCAAGCTCTCGATTTAGGAGCTGATTATGCCGGTTACAGCGCTTTACCGTACGGCGCCGGTGTGGAGTCGGTAGCAGCCGAGGCGCTGCTCTGTGCAGAAAGGGAAGCGGTTCTTGCAAGCGACCGTGAGCATGTCTGTCCATATTTATACCGGCATCCACAGCGCTTTTTAGTCCATCGTCCTTTAGCGCCTGTATGCTGGCAGGCTCCTCATTTGCGGGTAACCGTAGACACAGCAGAAGATTATACACAGGCGCAGAAATTGTATGCGGCTTTACCGTCTGATTTGCAGCAGCGCTACCGGGGAGAGCTTATCATCGAGGCCTTAACGGCAGGAACGGCCTGTTTCTAAGTTTCGGTCTTGTATCGTGGGCGGTCGTACGGCTTTTGCCTGAAAGAAGCAAGCGAAAAGATACTATAATTACGAGAGTCTTTCCTTAAATCTCAGTGAGTTTTTCCAAAATTGCCCTAAGGCAGCGCAAGAGCATCCTCCAAAGCCTATATCTCTGGGGAGACTTGATAGACAATTTCAGCAGTTTCTACATCAATGGCTTTTATCACCAGGCGGCGCATAGAACTAGTTCCGGTAATTGCACAGGTAATAATAACCGACACGCCAAGTTCATGCCCGATAGACAAAGCCGAGTCATCGGCAACAAAACCAGACATTTGGAATTGTTGTTCTGCTTCTATAAGATTGTGGTTTTGGCGCTCTACAACAGTAATGGTTTTACTGCTGATAATCAGTGTTGTTATATCATCAATAATACCATCCACAAACTCCTGTTCTGTCTCTGAAACATTCATAATCGCAATGGTTGCAGTGGACTTGAGACTTTGAACAATACCTTCCGCTGCCTGCTTAATAGCGCTATCGGTCAAACTTTCCCTCGCTCCCGCGTAGTTTTCTTTAACAGCACGGCTCTCCGCACGCACCTGTATAAGATGGGCAAGCTCAGATAAGGCTTTCGGATTACCGGTTGTATCCGCAAGCTCCTGCATACGCTCAATAGCCTCATCAAGATCACCCATCGCACCGATAAGAATGGCGGCATTGTAGCCGGCTGCGAAATTGCTGTTTCGAGTGTATATCGTGTTATACGCACTAAGCGCACGTTGATAATTACCCGCCTTTACCAATCGTTCCGCCTCTTTCATCGCTTCTTTGATGCTTGCCTCAGAAGTATCGGAGGCAAGTTCTACCCTTTCTATGGTAACCCACGGCGCCAAATCCCGTGCAAGGTAGCCTAAGGTTTTATCGATAATCTCCTGCGCCAAAGCATAGGGCGTTTTCAGCTTCCCTGAATCGGCAGCGGTATCCTTTGCCTCTCCTGATTTGATGATTTTATCAATGATGCTGTTGTCCCGTGTTCGCATGAGCTGGTACGAATACTCAAGCCTTACAGTCCGCTCATACATCGTTATTTTCTTAACGGTCTCGGTTTTGTAATCATAGCGCTCTTCTTCATACCTCCTGTCAGCAATTGTTAAGTTTATGATGCCGCCTGAAAACAGAGCATCCACGATAGCAGTAAGTGAGTCGCCTGAATTTTGCAGGCGTGCGATTTGATTGGAATCAACTAAAGTGAATCTTTTTGTATCAAGGATTTGCCGTTCACTGTATACGGTTAATGTCTGAGCGGTTTGCGCCTGTAAAATCGAGGCATCACTTGTAGCAAAAGGCATTACCGCAAGCCGGCTGATACCGGCAGTATCCATTGTAGGGGCTTTGGTAACTTGAATAGGAATAGAAGTAGCGCACGAAAGGCTTATAATACCGATCAATACCACTAGTCCGGCGCAGTAAAAACGAATTTTCATATTTCTCTCTCCCAAGATTGTTATAAACTCCGCCTTATAGTGGTATAAAATCCGGTCATTAATAAGGACAGGATAGATTGATTATTTAGGCAGAAACTTAGTAATAGCTTGCACTATAGTAGACATAGGCATAGTCTGAAGCCACACTTTTCCGGGACCTACAAGCGTTGTATTAAATATACCTTCGCCGCCTGCAATAATATTGCCTAAACCTTTAACCACCTGGACATCGACTTGTATCGTTTCTTCAGCAAATGCAAAAGCACCGGTGTCTATGATGAGCTGCTCGCCGGGTTCAAGATCATAATTGATCACGCCCCCGTCAATAGTCAAAAATACATAACCTTTTCCGGTAAATTTTTGAAGAATAAAGCCTTCCCCACCGAAAAAGCCGGCGCCAAGTTTTTTCTGAAAGGTTATTCCAGAATTAATAGTCTCTTCTGAAGCTAGAAAAGCGCCTTTTTGTGCAATGATACTGTGGTTTGCGTTTATCTCAACAGGAATAATTTCGCCCGGGTTGTTGACTCCAAAGGCTATCAATCCTTCTCCACCTTCTGCCGTGTAAGAGCTTTGGAACAAAGCCTCGCCGCTAACCGCCCGGCTAAAGATCTTTCCAATACCTCCTCCGCTACCGGTATTCATCTTCATATTTGAAGACATCCATAACATTGCCCCAGTTTCACAAACAACAGTTTCTCCGGCATCAAGAGTGCAAATTAGCACCGGAAATGGGGTTCCTTCAATTTGGTATTTCATAATAATACCCTCCTTCTTATGAACAAATAGTACTACGCTTTTTCAAAAATATCCAGCCTAGTTCCGGCGCCGGAACAAGAGCTGTCTTGCCGGTTCATACACCCGCTAAAACAGCTCCTAGACTACCGGTACTTACTATTGCAACCGTCTAATAAGATCATTGACCCGCATCGTATAGTTATCCGGATCGATGGCGGCTGCTTTTTGCAGCCATGCAATGGCTTCCGAGTTGTGGCCGGCAGCCGCCATATTAAAACCAAGCGCCAAAGCAATCATTGCCGTATCAGTACCGCCACTTTTATTGAGGCTGGTTTCATAATAATCCCGTGCCGTATCAAATTCTTTGGCATCATAAGCCAAAAGTCCCAAGTAATAGTAAGGAACATAGTGCGCAGGTTGCTGATCACGAGCAGCCGCAAAAGCATTCTTTGCCCGTATTAAATCTTGTTCGCCATAAGCCACAAGCCCCTCAGCTATCAATTCATTAAACGTTTTCCGTGAATTGATGTACACCTTAAAGTCCCGTTCAAATGCGTCCCAATCAGTGTATTGTACCATACGTTCCAGCACTTTCTCAGTATTTTCCTGCGTGCTTGCAGTCTTATTTAGTATCATAAAACATTCAGTTAATGTTCTTAGATAATCGGCATTACCACTTTTTAGGAAAAAAGAGATCAATGCCCACGACAGTTCTGCTGAAGGAGAGCCGTCAAGAAAAAGCGTCTTCAATGAAGGCATAGAATTGACCATACCACGCACCGATTCAAGTAACGTTAGATTTTCCTCGAAAACCAGCGGGCCTGGAGTGCTTGTGTCGCTAGCTGCACGCACCGGATCATAGTTCAAAGTATAATAATACAAGGTAAAACCTTTGTTGAACCACGTTGGCGGGTAGGAAACAAATGCCCTGAGGTACTGTATAAAAGCTTGGTTAGGCAATAAAAGCGCCTCAGCCTCAGTATTGCGGTTTATAAGCAATTCGCGCAAATTTTCCTGATTGTAGTGAAGGTACACTGCTCCATCAGGATGTGAACCGGTTAATTTAGCTGAAATATAGCTATCATAAGCCTCTTTGCTATCAAAGGCGGTTACACGCAGTGTTGTTTTTGTTCCATTAGGAACAAACCGGAATAGTTGATTATACACAGCAAAACGGCTCTCTAATTCTTGCGATAAAAGATTGGCATCGTCTTGGCTTATGTATGACTCAACGTGATAGTGATCAGATATCACCGTATAGATTTTTCGACTCTCCGTTTGAGCCTTTGTAAGAACTGGAATTACGGGTTCCGCTAGAGACGGTGTCGCTGGTGTAGCCGGTACAACAGTTAAAGTTACCGATTTTTCGGTATTCGGCGCCGTAGTTTCTTTGTCAGTCTGCTGCGCTTGCGCAGAGAAGCCTACCAGTATTATCAGAACTACAGCAAAAAAATTCATGCTTTTCATGTGATTCTCCTTTAGTTACCGAAAAACACGCCGATAACTAATTTTTCTTTAACTAGGAATATACCAGTGACTACTCTATGTTGTCAATAAAGATTTTACTTTTTTTCTTTAGCCGTCTGAGATTTTGTCGATAATGATATTTATCGTTTCTATGAGAATGCCTGTGTACCGCTCTATGTTATCAATAATATACTGTTGCGTTTCATATAGCGTTCCGCCCAGCGAAGTCCCAAACGGCACATCAACCGTAATCACGATACGGTAGCCCATGTCGTCATCCTTGATGACAATCCGCTTTATTTTAATGCTTGAATCATACTCATCAACACACTGTTTAACCATCAAGCTTAAAGCCTGCTCCGATATGGCTATTTTAGTCCGTTTGGAATACTCAGGACGCACCACCGACTTTTCATGAACTATGGGCAAAGGTCCAAGCGCCGCAGGCGCTTTATACCGGTTGAATATCTGAACGGCATCATAAAAAATATTAGGATAGGCTTTTTTTATCTCCATGCTCGGAACCGGAATAACATGTTTCCCTTCAACTCGGCGTGTTCGCACCGCTTTTTCAATATCAGCTTGTGAAGCTATATCTTCAATCCTGATAATTTTACACGGAATAGGTAATTGAAGTCGGGCGGCGATCTTATTGACCATCTTTTCTGAAGTTCCCAAAATCAGTACCCTTTTAGGCTTGTGTCCCTGAAATTTCTTGGCAACTTCATCCCGCTGGCTTTTTTCATCAAAAAGCGCGGTTTTGACTGCTCCCATGAAACTCGATTCCATCTTAGCAGAATGTCCGGCTACAATATGGTTGTCCCGAATTAAAAGCCCATCATCAATGATAAAATCAACATGGTACTTCTGAGCCACAAACTTCGCCCTAAAGCTTTTGCCAGTACCGCTTTCACCGACAAGAGCATAGATTTTGATCTTATTAAACATAAATGCCATACTCCTCTATATGGTAACGCAAAAACATCTAAAATTCTGATAGAAATTCAAAATTTTACTATTTTTATATAGTATTTTCGGCCTAATTGGTATAAATGGCAGGTCTGTCGATTTTTCTCTTGTATTTTCCCCAAAAAGGTGTATACTCTATCTTTAGAAAAGATCAGAGGGGTATTCTTGTGAAAAAGCTGTGTGCGGCGATTATGGGACTGACAGTCTTATGTTCTTGTTCAATCAATAAAATGGCTATAGGCGCCATATCCGATGCTCTTACCGGAGACGGTAATTCCACGACTTTCACTGGGGATGACGATCCTGAATTAGTTGCTGACGCCATTCCCTTTGCAATAAAGCTGTATGAAACGCTTTTGGCGCAAAACCCGAATCATCAAGGACTTATTCTTACTACCGGTTCTCTTTTTGTTATGTATGCCAATGCTTTTATACAAGGGCCGGCTAAAATGCTGGATGCTGCCCAACAAGAGGAGCAACAACAGGCCTACGATCGGGCGAAACGCTTGTATCTTCGCGGCACGGCTATTTTATACTCAGGGCTTGATAAAAAGTATCCCGGTTTTAGTGAAGCCCGCGGGGAAAGTCTGGAGGCAATGCTTGCCAAGACCAAAAAAGAGGATGTCGGCTTGCTTTATTGGGCGGCAGCCGGGACCTTATCGGCCTATTCGTTTAATGTTATGGACCCTGAGTTTATGATACGGTTATCCGATTGTCTAAAGATGGTGGATCGGGCGTATAGTTTAGACCCGGATTTTAACAAGGGAGCGATTGACGATCTTTATGTTCTTTTATATGCGGCTTTACCTGAGACCAATGGCGGGGACAAAGAGCGTGCGCAGAAACATTTTGATATATCCCTAAAGAAATCCGAAGGGCTTTTGGCAGGACCTTATGTTACGTATGCCGAATCTCTGTGTATTCCTGCTCAAGACTACGAGACCTTCACCGTACAATTAGAGAAAGCTTTGGCGATTGATCCCAATGCTGATGAATCGAATCGGTTAACCAATATTATCAATCAGCGCAAGGCACGGTATTTACTCAATAATGCGCCGCGGTATTTTTATTTTATAGATGATAGCGGCATGGAAGATTTTGACTGGAGTGAATTCGAATAACGGCCGCAGCCACAGGCTGTTTCAAAGCAGCCACAGGCTGTTTCAAAGGTTGCTGTAACGGGAGAGGTGTACGGCTTTTTGCCTGATAGAGGCCGGGCAGGAGGTCTGACTCCTTTTGGTCGGAGTGGAGGTTCACTCTAGGTCGGAGTGGAGGTTCACTCTAAGTCGGAGTGGAAGTTCACTCTAAGTCGGAGTGGAGGTTCACTCTAGGTCGGAGTGGAGGTTCACTCTAGGTCGGAGTGGA
>JAITAM010000109.1 GCA_031284085.1 Spirochaetaceae bacterium | reverse complement strand
ATGCTGGATACTTTTGCAAGGCATGGGCTTTTTGACTTAAACATTCAGGCACAGGGCGATCTGCATGTCGATCAGCACCACCTCGTCGAGGATACTGGTATAGTCTTAGGCCAATGTCTTGCTCAAACGCTCGGTGATAAGCGTGGTATCCGCCGTGCCGGTTACTGCCTATTCCCTATGGACGAAGCTCTAGCGCAGGCGGCTATTGACCTTTCGGGGCGCCCTTTTTTGGTATTTAAGGCGCTTGTGTCTGATAATACTATAGAGGATTTTTGGCAGGGCTTTGTTACTGGAGCCGCCTGCACTTTGCATTTAGATATACTGCGGGGAAGGAGCGATCATCATAAAATTGAAGCTCTGTTTAAGGCTGCGGCTCGGGCATTACGAGATGCAGTCGAGATTGATCCGCGTGCGGCAAAGACTATTCCTTCAACAAAAGGCGTCTTAGCATGATCGGTGTAATAGATTACGGCGCCGGCAACATAGGCTCGCTGATGAACGCATTGCGCCGGCTTGAAACTCAGGCTCTTTTACTCAAAGACCCTGCACAAATGCAGCATTGTGAAAAGATCATTTTCCCCGGTGATGGGCATTTTGCTTCGGCAGCGGATGCTTTGTCGCAATCCGGTTACGATCAGAGCATCCGTGAATGGATACAGAAGGACAAACCTTTTTTGGGCATTTGCATAGGACTACAGCTCTTGTTTGATTCTTCGGAAGAAGCACCCGGCGCAGCCGGTTTAGGCATTATACACGGGACGGTACGCCGATTTCCCGGACGCAAAGTCCCGCAAATCGGCTGGAATCAAACCTATGCTTCCACCTCTTCCAAACTCTTGGAAGGGTTGCCGCCCAATTCTTTTTTCTATTACATACATTCGTACTATGTATTACCGACAGAAGAGTCGGTAATAGCCGCATACGCCGAGTATGGATTACAATACTGCTCTGCTATTGAGCAAGGGGCGCTTGCGGCGGTTCAGTTTCATCCGGAAAAATCCGGAACAGTGGGACTAGCCTTATTGAAAAATTGGTTAAACAGGTGATGAATTAGAATTGCTTTCCAGTTTTTCTATCCATTTGTCCAAATAGAATGCCGTCGATGTTTCCCATGAGCCTGTCTTTTCAATATACGCATCAACATCAATGTTCTGTATAAGATCGTGTTGATCTTCAGAGGCAGTGCCTGAGGTAAGTATAAGAATAGGCACATAATACGGGAGCGCCCGTATTTCTTTGACAAAGTCAATGAGGGACATACCCGCAAAATATGTACCGGCAATAACGATAACATTCTTATCATTTTTTATGATGTCAAGCGCTTGGTTCGCTTCTTCAAAACTTTTAGATTCAACACCTTTCTTAATTAAAAAGAACCGCATCAGTCTTCGGAAAAACTCACTGTTATCAAGATGAATAACTTGCATATAATTTCTCTCTTTCCTCCGCTTTTATAAAATCATATTTTTGCTAAAAATACAAGGTAGCCGCAGCAGGCAGATCAGTCTATTCTACCCGCCAGCGGCCTTCAATGTTTCCGGCGCCATATCAAGGGCAGGCGTACAACCCTCCGTCTGCCGGGTGCAATCACCCTGCACCTATGCTTTGAACCGACCAATAGCGTGTTCCATACGGTCAACTAAACCTCCATTCTGAGAAGCGATAACGGATATATCCTTGGTCTGTAACTCTACCTTACCAATACCGTTGATCATTATAGTAGTACCTGCCGCAATGTGGTTTGCAGCCTGCTCTAGTTGTTCCATAATGCTTACTATAATCTGATTCTCTTTCGTCATTTCACCTGAGCTCACCCGTACCTTAACGGTTATTTCATTTATTGCTGTTGTAGCCGCAAGCACCTGCTGGCAAGCTATTTTCTGTTCGCTCATAGCATAGTTAATACTCGTTACCAGATCATCCATCATTTTGATCCTGCTGTTGAGGTCTTCAAAAGCTTGGTCTGTAGCCAAGAAAGAACTCACCACGCCTTGAATACTCTCTTGTATTGTCCGCAGCTTGCCGCCTATGTCTTTAGACTGCTCGCTTGCAGTCTGGGCAAGACGGCGTATCTCAGATGCTACTACAGAAAATCCCCTGCCCGCTTGTCCTGCATGAGCTGCTTCAATAGCTGCATTCATAGCCAAAAGATTAGTCTGAGCTGCAATATTACCAATGGCGGCATTTGCATCTAGAAGCCCTGACGACTGCTCTGAGATGCCGTTAACCTTTTGTTTTGCGTTACTTTGGGTGATCTTTCCCTGCTCTGAGACTGAAAGAATGGTACGAAACTCATAAGCAATATTCGCTATAGTGTTGGAAATGGCGTTGATGTTTCCGGTCATCTCTTCTATTGAAGAAGACGATTGCGCAATGGCATTGGATTGCTCAATGATGAGCTTGTCTAGTTGGGAAAGCCGCCGGCTCGTATCTTCAATAGCTTCTGATGAGGTGCTCATCTTTGTTTTATGTTCTTGCACCTGTTCCTGTATTTGCCCAACTATCTCCCCTATTCTTTCTGACTCATTGTATGCAGTCTGAGTGCCGCCTGAAAGATTGATGGCAGATGAGCTAATCTGCTGCTGCACATCTTTCATTTCTGTGATAATAACCGCAAGTTTTTCCAGAAAGGTATTGAAGTTCTGCACCAGAATACCGATTTCATCTGTGCGTTGTATTGTAAGGCGCTTACTCAGATCGGCAGACCCCTCTGAAAGCTCCGCAAAATAGGTTGCTACCACTTTGATAGGGTTTGCGATCCAGTGTCCGAGGATAATTGTAACAGCAACAGATAAGACGAGAGCTGATGCAATAACTATCATAAGAACCCTGATAAGGCTATCGAGGGATTCAAAGAATGCCGCACGGGTAATACACACGTTTATTTTCCAGCCATTCCCGCCTGAAACGGAGGTGGAAAAGACAAAGTAGGTAGCTCCTACAGCATCCTTAAAAGTTCCTATGACTTCATCGTCGCTAAGTATATCCTTTGCCAAAGCGGATAACCCTTTGTAGCCGAGCACCTCATCGGCTTTAGTGATATCCAGACTCATAACTATATCCGGTTTCTCTGAGGAAAAGACCAAGCCGCTGCTATCCGTAAGGGATGCGTAACTGGTTTTGCCTATATCTATCGCGTTTATCGACATGTCTATCTGAGTGAGAAGCATCTCCGCAACCAGTCCGGCTTTTATTCTCCCATCTCTATCCTTGACTGTCTGGGCTATCATAATACAGGTGTTGCCGGTCTTTTGAGAAACGAGGGGGTTGCTGACAAAGGTGTCTTTGCCTTGATTGAAGAGCGCACGAGCGTAGGGACGATCGCCTGCATCAACATAGTCTCCGGGGATGGTCGTGGCTCTGCCGTCGGGCCACACGACAAACACGTTAGGAACGTCCGGTTCTAGCTTGCCCACCAAGTTGTATGCAGCCTCTTCCACCTCAGGCTCGGTTCCTGAGATAAATATATCCTGCACGGATATTGCAAAGAGTAGTCTTTGGTAAGACATGAGGATTTCATAAATCTCATCGCTACGAGCGCGCACGATTTGCATAGTGGAATTACGGTTTAGGCTGTTGATATTGCCGCTTACTTGAAGAGCAACAATAGTAAAAATACCCGCAAGAGTAATAAGCAGCAGAAGTCCCGTATAACAAGTTATACGAAAACCTATTGAATTATTCCATGATACTTTCATACCACCTCCAGCAGAGAGAAGAAAACAGAATCATAAGAGGTATTCATTGCAAGCTTCCTTCCGAACAAGTAAGTTTTTATTTACTATACCACTGCTTATTTCCCTTGTCCATAAAATTCTGTGCATCATTTTCAAAGCAGCCGCAGGTTGTTCCAACAGCCGCAGGCTGTTCCAAAGCAGCCGTAGGCTGTTTCAAAGGTTGTTGTATCGGGAGTAGAGTACGGCTTTTTGCCTGACAGGAGCGCAGAAGGGGTCAGACCTCTAGCCCACACTACGCGGAGGAACATCTCCACACTATGGTTTCGGTCTGGTCTGACCTGTTTTGGACTGGAGGTCTCAGCCGTAGGCTGTTTCAGAGGTTGTTGTATCGGGAATGGCGTACGGCTTTTTGCCTGATAGCAGGCATTTGCACCGAGTGGTGCGAAGACTCTGCACCAAGCGGGCGAGGTCTGACCCCTTTGGCGGGTGCGAGCCTAACACGTGGGCGGGTGTGCCTAACACGTGGGCGGATGCGAGCCTAATACGCAAACAGGGTCAGACCTCCTACCCGAAGGGTGAAGAGTCAGGCTGAAGTTTAGAACGAGATATACTTGCGTCTTTATCCCTGCTTGTGATACGCCCGTATCACTATCGGGGTAGGGACAGACATAGGCAAAACAGGTCAGACCTCAGACCTGAAGGGTCAGACCTCCAACCCAAATCAGGTCAGACATCAGTCCCAAACAGGCCG
>JAITAM010000044.1 GCA_031284085.1 Spirochaetaceae bacterium | reverse complement strand
ATTAAGATGGTTTTTGCGATCCGCTGGAACAAAATGAACCACAAGACTGGACATTTCTGGGGAGACAGGTTCTATTCGCGGGTAATAACAGACGAGCAGGACTTCTGGAACGTGTATAATTACATCGATCAGAATCCTGTTGAAGCCGGGCTTGTAAAAGAGCCTCGTGAATGGAAGTACAGTGGAGCGTATCATCGGGAACACGGGATTACAGGAATTGTCTCTTTCGTGGACGACACAATCTTGAAGTCAGAGCTGAAGATACTCCAGTGAATCAGGTCAGACCTTTGTCGCTGTCTATCGTAGCTCGACTATAAGCGCGCCGGTTTTTTGGTCGTGCTTTTGAAGTGTATGCGCCGGTGGAGACGGTAAGAGCATACCGGAATCGTAGGTCTTGATAATAGCTTTCTTACCGGTTAGTAAAACAAGCCCGCGATCAGAACAGGCATACCGCCCATACAAAGCACGGTCTAGTGGAAAAGCATCCGATATAACACGCAAACCCTTCGCACAGCCTCCTGCACCGCCTGCAAGAAGAAAACTGAGCGTTGCCCGTTCTTTAGGAATCCCTGCCGCAGCCGACAAGTTTAGTAATGCCAAAGGAGCATCATCGGTACTAAAAGCAAAATGACACCATTTGGCATCTTGAGTGCCGGGACAGGGGCAAGAACCGGTGTGCGGACAAGGCGACAGGCTCGTCAATCCGCTGTTATGCAGCGATGTTCTCAGGGCAGTTATAAACCTGCCGGATCGGGGAATACCCGGCTCTACTACCAATACCATACCGTCAGGGGCAGTGCGCGTTCTGAGAATCTGTGCCGCTCTATCTGCAATGTCGGACAAAGCCGCGTGATGCGATTCGTATTCTTCATTTAATACCATAATTGCTGTGGTCAGCGTCGCCTTAGGCCCTGCAACCGGTGCGCCAAGCGAGGCGCGAATGGTTTTGATATGCCATTGCGGACATTCCAGCATGGAAAAGAAGAGTTTCTTGCCGGACTCAAGGGCTTGGCCGGCACGATCAAGACAGCGGAATTCAAGGCGCTTGCTTCTAAGATCCGGACGAGCTATCCATAATGCCAAAGGAAAGGTGAGCGGACCTGATCCAAGGTCTGTAATAAGAGCCCCGTCATCTAATGCAAGAGGTAGCGAAGGCAGAAGCCGACACAGACGGTACACATTCCATGGAAGGAAATACCGCAGATAAGCTGAAAGGTTGGAGGGATCGTTAAGGTAGACGCCGCTTCGCACGGTGCGATTAGCGGTGAACAACTGGGAAAGGTCTGCTACGGACTGTAGCAGCTTTCCCTTAAAGCGTGCAGGTATCGGAAATAACGATTCTACACGTTCATTCATCATGTTTATATAATAAAGAGCCTGCCGGCTGAGCGGTGAAAAAAGATTCACATGATTCCAAGCAGTTCACTGTACGCATCAAGAGCCGTATCGCCGGATTGGCCTGATAAAACTTTTTTGGTGAGTATTTTACCTAATTGTACGCCCTCTTGGTCAAAACTATTGATGTTCCACGCAAAACCTTGAAACATAACTTTGTTTTCAAAATGCGAAAGCAAAGCGCCCAAAGATGCCGGACTTAATGTCTTCCCATAAATAAGCGTTGAAGGACGAGCGCCCGGAAATTCTTTCGTGCGGTTCTCACCAGCTACAGGCTGTCCTTTTGCAAAAGCAATGATTTGGGCGGCAAGATTTGCAAGCAGCTTGGTCTGGCTTGTCGAACCGTCAACAACAATATCATACCCGCGCTGATTCTTGGTGAAGCCGATAAATTGAATTGGTACAATATCCGTTCCCTGATGGAGAAGCTGATAGAACGAATGCTGCCCATTCGTCCCCGGCTCACCGAAAACAACCGGACCGGTCTTGTATGATACAGCCTGCCCATCTTTGTTGACCCGCTTGCCATTGGATTCCATATCCAGCTGCTGCAAATGCGCTGGGAAACGTGAAAGAGCTTGGCTGTAAGGCAGAATTGCCGTAACCGGATAGTGGAGGAAATTACGCTCCCAGACTCCGATTAAAGCATCAAGCAGCGCAGCATTATTCTGTATTTTAGGCTCAAGCGCAAGACGATCAGCCTCATGCGCTCCTGCAAGAAGTTCCGTGAAGGTCGCACTACCATAAACAAGCGATAAAATAACGCCGCCGACAGCCGATGTAGACGAATACCGTCCGCCTATAAAATCATCAATATAAAACGAGTCAAGGTAAGCTTCGTTGTGCGCAAGAGGGCTTGTCTCACTGGTAACGGCCAGCACGTGCTTTGCCGGATCCAAACCGGCTCTTTGCAATGACGAGTTTACCAAAAGTTCGTTAGCTAAGGTCTCTTGAGTCGTACCGCTTTTGGAGACCAGCACAAAAAGTGTCTGGTCTAAAGGAAGACTCTCTAAAATCTGTGCGCCGTCATCCGGATCAACATTGGAAATAAAATACCCATCCATCCGTTTCCTGCCGACCGCCGTTGCCCAACCGTCAAGAGCAAGGCATAAGGCCCGCGGGCCTAAATCAGAACCGCCTATTCCTATCTGTACAGCCGTGGTAAAGGCTTTGCCGGTAGTGCCGCGAATGGTTTCGTTATGTACCGCTTTTACAAAAGCGGCAATTCGCTCCTGCTGGTTGAAGTAAAAATCCCGTTGGTCCCTGCCGTTGTGTAAAACCGGTTCGGCTAACTGTCCGCGTGTCAAATGATGAAGAACTTTCCGCCCCTCACCTGTGTTCATAATTTGGCCGGAAAGCAAGGCCCGGTATTTATCGATCAAGTCTTGCTCGTCTGCAAGACCCTGCAACGCCTCTAGTACGGCTTCATCCACCGGGGCCGCTGCATAGGAATAATGCAGACCGCCGGCCATAGCAACGGTAAAATTCTTTACCCGTTTGGCATCCAATCCGGTAAAATCAAAAGATTCTTTTCCGGCCGATAGCTTGCGTAAAATTTCATACGCTTTCGTTTGATCAAAATCCATAAAAACTCCTCTTAATCAATATCATCTTATCTCTCAATTTTCTAACTCAGGAATACATCTTTTCATTTGAGCCATGAACATCTGACCGGTTACTCCTTCACGCAAACATACGAATACCGTATTATCGCGCCCTGATATAGTGCCGAGTACTTCATTGCCGCCAAGATTTTCTATGGCAAGCGCTACCGATGCGCTATGCCCTGAATAGGTTTTTATAACGACGAGGTTGCCCGACCATTCTATTGAAATATAGCCTTCAAGGAAGTCATGGATGGCTGCGCTCTCTCGTTTTTCATCTTCAGCAGGAAGGCTATAGTAATAGCCGCCGTAATTATTTGATAATTTGCTTACTTTAAGCAGTTTTAGATCTCGCGAAAGTGTTGCCTGAGTTACCGGGAAGCCCTCTTTGTGTAAGAGGCAGAGGAGTTCCTCCTGCGACTCTATACAGTGAGCCTTTATCAGCCTTTGGACAACTCGAAGGCGAGTTAATCGTTCTTTCACAGTCTTATCCTCCATTACCCTAACCTTTTCAGGGACTTTATGCAAGATGGCAATATCCTCAGTCGAGTTTTTACACACGCCGCATTCTTTCAAACTCTTGGGGCGTGCCGCCTAAAGCCTCGCTTATTCACAAGGGCAAGGTCTGTCCCCCATCCTGCTTCTTTTGGACGAAGAACCGCACGCCGCCTTTGATACAAGAGCGCAGTTTAGAAACAGGCCGTCCTGCCGGGAAGGGACAGACCTTTTGCAGCTCCTAAAGCCTAGCGTGGAAGTTATCCCAGAATTCCTGTGTTACTGCAGACACTATCAGAGTTATTCCATGATACCGATGATACGCTCCACTGTATTCCCAGTCCTCCGCTTTCGCTACCAAGCCCGCGTTTACAGGGTTCTGTTCTATATACTCAAAGACTGTCCAGAAATCTTTCTCATCAGTAGTCTTTCTACTCCAGAACCTGTCTCTTCAGACATGTCCTGTTGTTTTGTGCCTCTTATTCTATCGCACAGCAAAGATTTGCTTTATCCACTTCATTATCTGATGTAACCACAGGGTGAATCTCACCTTTGCCAGTTAAGCCTTTAAGTTTTCTTGACATAAAACATTTAACATGGGGTGGCACTTGCCTTTTTGCTTCAATAGAGGAGTAAAAATCTTGAAAAATCTTTTAAGGGGTCAGACCTCCGGTTGGGACAGGAAGAGAGCCGGAAGGGACAGGCACAAGGCACAGGCTGTTCCAACCAACCACACTCGCAACGCAAGGCAGACCTCACAGGCCAACCTGTTTCCTGTTGACTCGGCGGAACGTCCCGTTAACTTGGCGGGATCCCCTTTGTCTTCAGAAGTAGCGGGAAGTCTGTCCCCTATTTCCCAAAAGCCGTGCGTCGCTCCCGATACAACAGCGAAACTTTGGCGACTTACATAAGCAAACGGGCAATGGGATATTTTAGCGGCCGGATTTCCCGCTATGACAATACCGGCAAGAGATTCTAGGGCGTATTCTCATTAAAGGGATGAAAGGGAAAGGCAGATAAACTACTTGAAAAGGGGGAATACAGTGAATCGTATCGGGAATAACAATGGAATTTGGGGATCAATTCCGCGCTAGGCTTCAGGGT
>JAITAM010000214.1 GCA_031284085.1 Spirochaetaceae bacterium | reverse complement strand
TCTTGCCTAGCACCGCTATCAATGTTATTATACTCTCTAAATTAAGAGTGAAAGGAGCAATAATAACAAGTGCGAAACGTAACTCCGTCAAAAATACTTACTCCGCTGACTATAATACTGATCGGCGCCGGTATAGTATTTATCATTTTACTGAGTACTAGTGTTTACATTGTTGATCAGACTGAACAAGCGGTGATAACTCGTTTAGGCAAGTCTCACACCATCACAGAGCCGGGTTTACATTTCAAACTTCCCTTCGGTATTGATAAGCAGTACCTTGTTAATGTAAAGACCGTTCAAACAGAACAGTTCGGCTTTCGTACGGTAAAATCCGGAATGGCCTCTACCTATACTAATCAATACAACGAATCTACCATGTTGACCGGTGATCTCAATATTGTTGATGTAGAGTGGATCATTCAGTACCGTATCGTTGATCCTAAAGCATGGGTTTTTAACGTGATGGAGCGTACCGAGACCATTCGGGATGTATCGCGTTCTGCAATCAATATGCTTGTTGGAGACCGTACTATCATGGATATTATGGGGTCGGAACGCAGCGCCATAGAAACGGCCGCGACCGCTTTTATGAACGAAACATTCCGCGGCTATGGGTTAGGTATTGACGTGATCGCAGTTAAATTACAGAATATCGATCCGCCTTCAGGCGTCCAAGCGGCATTTGACGATGTGAATAAAGCCGAGCAAGACATGAACCGGCTGATAAATGAGGGACAGCAGGCTTATAATGCTGAAATTCCCAAAGCCTATGGCGAGGCGGAACGGCGTATTCAGGAAGCGCAAGGGTATGCGGCAGAGAGAGTCAACAATGCCCGCGGTGATGTAGCGCGTTTCATTTCGGTGTATGAAGAGTATAGGAAAGCTCCTGATGTTACCCGCCAGAGGCTTTACTATGAAATGATTGAAGAAGTATTCAAAGATACAAAAGATACTACAATTATAGACCGTAACTTTAACAATTTTCTCCCCTTAAAAGACTTGGGCGGAGGCGCTAGAAATTGAGAAATCTTGAGTATAATGCAGACTTTAGGAGGGGCTGAAAGTTTATGAAAAAGTTGATAACCGTATCGGTCATTGTCGTTGTTGCTTTTGTAGCAGTCTTAGTGATAGGGCCTTTTTATGTAATTGATGAAGGTGAACAGGCAGTCATCGTTCAAATGGGGCGTATCGTCAACGTGGTTACCAAGGCAGGACTTCACTTGCGCACACCGTTTATTGATGATGTTGTCCGCTATCCAAAGCGTATTCTGGCGTGGGATGGTGAGCAAAAATCCATGCCTACACGTGAAAAGCAATATATATGGGTCGATATTATTGCTCGCTGGCGTATTGCCGATCCGCAGAAATTCTATGAGTCCATCTCCACTATTGAAGGTGCTTACGCTAAATTAGGTGATGTTATTGACTCTGAAGTACGGACGGTCGTAGCTGAAAACTACTTGCGGGAGATAGTACGCAACTCCAATATTATTATGGAAAGACCACAAACGGCGGATTCTTTGGGGATCAGTGCGGAACTTGATGAGTCGCAGATTTCAAGTATTCTGCAGCCGGGCTCAAGCTATGAACCCATTACCCGCGGCCGGCGGCAGCTCGCCGAGGAAATACTTGCTCGTTCAAGGCGTATGGTGCCGGAATACGGTATAGAGTTGATCGATGTGGTTGCCCGGCAGATTCGGTATTCTGATGAGCTTACTCAAAGTGTTTATGCACGGATGATCAAGGAGCGCAATCAGATCGCACAAGCTTTCCGATCGGATGGTGAAGGTAAGAAAGCAGAATGGATGGGAAAAATGGACAATGAGCGAAGGTCAATCCTTTCCGCCGCATACGAACGCTCTGAAATTATTCGTGGAAATGCCGATGCCGAAGCGACCCGTATTTATGCCGAAGCGTATACGCAGGACCGGTCGTTTTTTGAATTCTGGCGCGCAATAGAATCGTATCGGAATACCTTGCCCTCTTTTGAAAAAACCCTTTCAACCAACATGGATTATTTTAAGTATTTGTATTCCCCTCAAGGCAGATAAAGTTTGATAAGATTTCATTTTGTATCGTGGACCATATTCAAATATATCTTAACGGAAGCAGTCTTTTCATTTCTTGTGGCATTTGGATTCTTCTTTGGCGTCTTCTTCATCAACCAAATACTCCTCATGGCGCAGACTATTTTAACTAAGAAAGTCCCCTTTCAACAGGTTATGCTGCTTTTGCTGTACAGTTTTCCTACTATTATTGCTATGTCGGCGCCTTTTGCAAGCCTTGTAGGAACGCTTATGACCATAGGGCGGCTCAGCTCAGATAATGAAATTCTTGTGATGCTTAGCTCAGGGCTTTCTTACCGGAATGTCTTTGTGCCGACACTGGTAATGGGCGGCGTGATTTCGCTTCTTTCCTTTTTTACCAATGATGTTCTCCTGCCGGCAGGGACTATCCGCTCAAACCAGCTTTATAGGCGTATTGCCGTTTCAACGCCGGCGCTTGAGCTGGGTTCTAATGCGGTAAAAAGCTACAAGGATACGGTCATTATTACCGGTGAAATTATTGATAATACTATAAACGATGTATTTATTCTTGATAAAACCGGCGACGGCCAGCGGCGGATAGTTATGGCGGAAACCGCAGAGCTTACCGATGGCAAAGATGGTATCAACCTTGATTTAACTCAGGCTTTTATCCAGACTTCAAAAGAAATAGTAAGGCAGGATTATGATTACGGGTTTAGCGATTTTTTGCAGTACCGTATACCGCAAGACGATTTGATACAATCGGCCACTACGGTTACTCCTCGTGAAATGAGTTCGCGTGATGTCGGCAATACTATTAAAGAAAAGGCGGAAGCGTTGGATAAACGACTTGACGAGCAGTACAACAGCGCTTTGATACAGGCTTTATCTTTAGAACACGCTTTGCGTAACGGTCCTGATAACGAGGCATGGAATCGGCGTTCAAGCAGTGCGGCAAACTTTACACAGGCGGTACAAAGCACGGCGGCTCTAAAACGGGATCGAAGCCTTCAGAATCATCGGATAGAGTATAACAAGAAATTCGCCCAGCCTTTCGGCGCTATTTTCTTTGTGTTTCTTGCGGTTGCCCTTGGTTTATTTGCAAAGAAAAGCGGCCAGATGGTGGGATTTTTCTTTGGGGTTCTCATTTCAGTTGTCTACTGGTCGCTTCTTTTTGTTGGTCAAACCATGGGGCTGCGTCTTGGGTATTCTGCATTTTGGACTATGTGGCTGCCGGATATTTTATCTCTCTCCATCGGTCTTGTATTAAGCATAATACGAGTGCTGCGCTAAGAGCCGCAGGCTGTTTCAGGCCAGCCTACGACTTGGAGGTCTGACCCCTTTGGGCTAGAGGTCTGGCTTGCTTAGGGCAAAAGACGCTTCAACAGCGGAGAACCGCTGCCTTACAGCGGCATTATAGGGGGGGGGGGGGGGGGGGGGG
>JAITAM010000189.1 GCA_031284085.1 Spirochaetaceae bacterium | reverse complement strand
ATGAGCGGCTTCCTCAAGGAGAAACCATTGAGCGCGGAGGCTCAGGCGGTTCTTGGCGCGGGCTTGGAATTATGGAAATACTACCACGCAAAAATAAAGAACAATAGGGCCGCTTCCGTCAACGCCTCATTCTACGACATTCGGGAGTTTTTTCAGGGGCGCAATGACAAAGGGACCATGAAAACAAGGTCGGAGGATGAACCCTACAACGCACATATTGGAACATTGCGGGAAAAATTGGGGATCTGACGAAGAAGATACAGCTCAAAGTGTATGAATACGGCTTCTTGAAGGAATAAGGGAAAGACTCTCGCATCTCTCGGCGGAGAGTACCGCATCAGGGGTCAGACCTCCAAAGCAGCAATAGGAAGACGCCTGTTTCCTGAAAATATGTAACAGTGTTTGCACCGCTGGTCGCAGTTGTCCGTTATATGTCGTTGAAAGGCAAAATAAATTTCCATACCGATAATTTCCTCAAAAGTCGGCGCTCATTTGCAAAAGAGTACCGCATCTCTTAGCGGAGAGTACTTCACCTCTCGACAAAGAGTACCACATCTCTCGGCCTTGTCCACTACCTTTCGCATATTTGTGCGGCTGAACCAGGTCAGACCTAGCCTCAAGAAAAAAAAGTAAAAAAAGAACGACTAACTAAAGCAAAATGCCCATGTTACCCCGTTATCTATGTACCATGTCTTCGCATTATTTGCCACGAGGCCGCACTGATTTAGGCCTCACCTATTATATCTTCTCGGCAGTTAATCGGTTCCTCTTTGAACTCGATCCCGATAAGATGAAAGAGTTGTTCCTCGCCATAATCGAGGAAGCACTAACAATAAAAGGTTTCAAGTTCAAACTCTGGAACTTTTGTATCATGTCTAACCATTTCCATTTTCTTATTACCCCAGCCGAAGGACAAAGCCTTTCTGAGATATTGAAATGGATTAAGTTGGTGTTTGCGATTCGGTGGAACAAAATGAACCACAAGACAGGACATTTCTGGGGAGACAGGTTCTATTCGCGAGTAATAACAGACGAGAGGGACTTCTGGAACGCGTATAACTACATTGATCAGAACCCTGTTAAAGCCGGACTTGCAAAAGAACCTCATGAATGGAAGTACAGTAGAGCGTATCATCGGGAACACGGAATTACAAGAATTATCTCTTTCGTGGACGACACAATCTTGAAGTCGGAGCTGAAGGTACTCCAGTGAATCAGGTCAGACCTGAGGTTGTTTCCTGTAGGTAGGCAGAAAGCCGTACGCCACTCCCGATACAAGAACCTTTGAAACAGCCTTAGGCTGCTGGAACAGGATTTTCTTTCTTCTGGTAGAATACCAGCGTTACTATGATTCCGATACAGAGCATACAAATTGTCAGCACAAAGGGCAGGTTTCGTGAAATGCCGGATAGGACACCGCCTATCCAGCCGAAAGGCGAGGTTGCAAACATGATAATCGTATGTTGAATCGCCATTACTCTGGCGCGTTCCGCTTTATTGACGTGAAGGGCGACCAGTGACTCTGCCAGCATGGCGAGTATTCCTGCACCGAAACCGTCAAAGATTAGTGATGCGCAGAGGAGAGGGTAACGGGCTATGCTTGATACCGGTGTAAGGACTAAAAGTGTTTGTCCGGCTATGTAACTAGCGAAACCAGCAAGCAAAGGCACTTTGAGCGTTTTCGTTGTGAGGTGTGGAATGACGGTCCAGAAGAATACAATAGCGATAATAGAACGGAGCATAGGGAAAAATGGCAGAAGCGTATCCGGCACGAGGAGTTTCTGGCTGGCGATAACTTGCCAGAATGTAGTGTTAATCATACCGACTGCCCCGACTAAAGCAGTAATTGTCAAAGAAAAGAGCGTCCCCGGTGATCCGCCTATGATACGGAGTACGCCGCCATAACCGGCAAGCAAGTCCCAAAGATTTTTTCCTGCCGTCTCTTGTCGGCGTCTGATACCGGTGCCGGTTTCATGTGAAAAAGCATACAAGAGGGCTATTTTTATGCTCATCACCACAAATGCGTTGATGTACAGTATGCGTATAGCCGGCACTAGAGCTAGTCGTGAGACGAGAATTGCAGAAATAGGAGCGAACAGGGCAGAGAGGTGTCCACACATGATGACAAGTGAATAAATGTGTGTGATCCGGCTTTTTTCAGCATCTTCAACTAAAAGGCAATCCCATGAATTAGTCGGTACTTTCATAGCGCCGTTGAACAAGGCGGCTACAAGAAAAAACCAGAAATTTTCTGCCCGCCACCAGATCAAGCAAGGGATGCACCATGCAACAAAATCGAATAGCGCGGTTGTTTTCCGCCGTCCTAGTTTGTCGGTAATAGGTCCGCTGAGTAAAGCGAAAACCACTTGGGAGAGCATATACACCGTAGCGATAAAACCTATACCGGTATCGCTTATGCCAAGGGCTATCATGTATACCGAAGCGTAGGGGAGGCATAGATTCATCGAAAGCCCCCATAAAGGCTCTGTATACACACAAGCTCGCGGATTCCCTCGTAAGGCGCGGGCAGTTTCAAGCAAAGGATTGTTCACAGGAACAGTATAATGAGCTGCTTATTGCTAAAGCAATAGACCTCTTGTTCATAGACCGGTCTGGTCATCTTTTGAGATTTTAGTCCTGACAAGACTATCGTAGAGCGTTAGTGTTTTATATTCCCTCTTAGGGGACTTTCATTAAGGTTGGAGTAGGAACGGCATTTTAGTAGAATACAAGTTTTGAGGGCAGCAAATAGTTTTAAGGCTCTTCTCGGATCAAGGCTTCGGTAAATCCGGCTTGAGCTAATTTTTCTGCTACAGCAGGGACATCTTCCGCGCTAATACCTGCAAGCACAACTCGGTAAAGCTCGCCATTTTTTTCATAGGCAGGATTAAGCTTGACAGTTTTAAGCCTATCAAAAACATTAACCGCATTACGAGCAACGCGATATGAACCGACTTGAATACGGTACTTTTTATCGCTGCCTGTTGGAGGCATAGCCGGCAAAATAGTGGCTGCAGCTGGCTTGCCTGCCATCTCAATTACTACAGGAGCAGAACCGGCAGCAGTAAAATTCAGCAACGTTGCAGCGGCTTGAGATAGATCAATAATCCTCTCTTGCGTAAAGGGACCTCGGTCATTTACCCGCACTGTAACGGACCGGTTATTTTCTTTGTTGGTTACTTTAAGCAAAGTACCAAAGGGAAGTGTCGGATGCGCTGCCGTCATCTTTGTAGAATCAAAAAGTTCACCTGAAGCAGTAGGCTTTCCATCAGACTCAACGCCATACCATGATGCAAATCCTTCTTGCTTAAAAGCACTAGGTTGTTCTTGAGAAGATATTGCGCCACTTAACATAAAAACGGCTATTACCGTTACAACCATTCTTTTCATACGATTGAACCCTACCTATCTATCCCCGCCGATCCCTGCCGTCTAATGTGGTAGAGAATATCTTTGTTATTCATTACCACTTCGTAAAGCACATCGCGGGTATTCTTCGCTTAATTTATTTTAATGTTTTTGAGGCACTCTCAAAAGCCTCTTAAAGACGGGATTTTCCCCTGTATGATTTCAAAAAAAATATACGGCAAAGGAAAACTTTGCCGTATAAAACAATAACTACTGGAGAAGCTGGAGGACTGACTGGGTTGACTGATTGGCTTGAGCAAGCATAGCAGTACCAGCCTGGCTTAGAATTTGATTTTTTGTAAAGGAAACCATCTCCTTTGCCATATCAGTATCCCTGATACGAGACTCAGAGGCTTGAATATTCTCGGCACTAATATCAATGCCACGAATAGCATGTTCCAAACGGTTCTGGTATGCGCCAAGGTCGGCACGTTGTTTGCTAACGCGCTTGAGAGCTTCGTCAAGGGTTCCAATAGCACGGTTTGCACTTTCTAACTCGGAAAGAGAAAGAATACTATCATCACCGGTATTGCGAATACCTAAACCTTTAGCAGTCATCGTACCAATGAATACCTGTTCGCGCTGATCCATGTTGGCGCCAATGTGCAGCCACAGAGAAGCAGTTACAACATTCTCGCCGCCCTGACGAGCAAAACGACCGGTAAGCATATTCATGCCATTGAACTGAGCATGAGAAGCGATCCGATCGATTTCATCAATCAGAGAAGATACTTCAAGCTGAATCTGGATACGATCTTCGGCAGTATAAATACCGTTGGCGGATTGTACTGCTAGTTCACGCAGCCGCTGCAAAATATCCTGCGATTCTTGAAGATAGCCCTCTGTTGTTTGAATAAACGAAATACCGTTCTGAGCATTAGAAGATGCTACATTCAAACCGCGAATCTGACTCCGCATTTTTTCAGAGACTGCAAGCCCTGATGCATCATCAGCGGCACGACCAATACGCAGTCCGCCGGACAATTTTTCCACGTTTTTATCAATGTTTGCTTGTGTAATCTTCAAAGAACGATTAGCAAACATTGCACTGAGATTATGGTTAATAACCATTACAACACTCCCTCTTGAAAAGATAACTCAAAAATTAACATTTTGAGTACACTATTTACACCATAGCTATCAAGCTACTAGTGCTTATAGATAACCATCCTTGGTACTTTCAGTATAAAGCATCCATGCCTCTTTAACTCTTTACCTTACAGGATGAAAGTCTAGTTCACGCCCAATTAAGATTGAGCCATGAGCTATTAAAAATAATCGGACTAAAAAGGAAATAACTTAAATTTAAATTTATGCACATGAAGATTTAGGAGACTCGTGCTGCAACTCTTGATTCTCTATCAAGCGCTTGTATGATAGTACGTATGATGGAAGAACGACTCTGCCGTGATGCTTATACGATTATCAACAGTGCTATTGCACTTGTTATGCCACAGGCAGCGGTACGAAATGCCCTGGCCAACCATAGCTTTTCCGGTGCAATTTCTGTCCTTGCCATTGGGAAAGCGGCGTGGACCATGGCGCAAGCTGCTCAAGAAGAACTCGGTTCTCGGATAAAACAAGGGATTGTAATTACTAAATACGGACATGCTCCAAAGCCTATAGATGGCTTTGAGATATTTGAAGCTGGGCACCCTTTATCTGATGAAAATACTATCAAGGCTACAAGCTACGCACTTGCTATGGCGGAGCGGTTAGGAGCTTTTGATGATGAGCTGCTCTTTCTCATCTCAGGTGGCGGATCGGCTTTATTTGAGAAACCTCTTGATTGCTTAACGCTTGATGATCTTGTAGCGGTGAATGATCAGCTCATCAAAAGCGGGGCAAATATTATAGAAATTAACACGATCCGTAAGCGCTTGTCGCAGGTAAAAGGCGGTCGTTTTGCACAGCTCTGTTCTCCGGCAAAAGTTTTTACTGTAGCGTTATCAGATGTTATAGGAGACAGGCTTGATGTTATAGCTTCAGGGCCGGCAGCGCCGGATATGACTACAAGAGCCGATGCCTTTGCCGTCGCACACAAATACCATCTTGCTTTGAAACCGTCTTTTGTTCGCTGCCTTGAAAAAGAGACGCCTAAACATCTTGATAATGTTGAGGCGGTGATTACCGGCAGTGTTCGTACTCTGTGCTTGAGTGCGGCGCTTGAGGCGAAGAAACTCGGCTATAATGCGCTGGTTCTATGTACCGAGATGGACGGTGAAGCTTCTGAGGCAGGGCGCTTTATTGCGGCGCACGCCCGCCAAATAGGACTTAGTGCGTTTAGTCCACAGCGGCCTTGTGCGCTTATTTTCGGCGGTGAAACTATAGTTCATAGGAAAGGAAGCGGCAAAGGCGGGCGTAACCAAGAGCTGGTTTTGGCTGCAAGCGAAGGCATAGCTGGTATGGACAATACCGTTGTGTTTTCCTTTGGATCGGATGGCACTGACGGCCCTACCGATGCGGCTGGCGGTATGGTTGACGGGAATACGCTCTCTCGGTTGTCGGCGCAAGGGCTTGTCGTTGCCGATATTCTTGCTCGTAACGATGCGTATAACGGATTGGATGCGGTTGGTGCGCTCATAAAGACCGGTCCAACTGGAACTAACGTGAACGATATGGCTGTGGTGCTCTGCCGGTAAGCGATTTTAC
>JAITAM010000050.1 GCA_031284085.1 Spirochaetaceae bacterium | reverse complement strand
ATCTCATGAGGTCTGACCCCTGTTTCTGTCAGATGAAGAGGCGGATACCGTTCCCGGTAAAACAAACTTTGAAAGAAGCTGGTCATTTCCCTTGTCATGGGAAATATCTTATGAGGTCTGACCCCTGCTTCTGTCAGATGAAGAGGCGGGCGCCGTTCCCGGTAAAACAGCGAAGTTTAGAACAGATTGGCCTGCTGCTTCCGGTAAAACAAGCCTAGAAAGAAGCTGGTTATTTCTCTTGTCATGGGAGACATCTCATGAGGTCTGACCCCTGTTTATGTTGTCATGGGAGGTGGATACCGTTCCCGGTAAAACAAACCTAGAAAGAAGCTGGTCATTTCTCTTGTCATGGGAGGCGTCTCGTGAGGTCTGACCCCTATTTCTGTCAGATGAAGAGGCGGACGCCACGTCCGGTAAAACAGACCTAGAAAGAGGCTGGTCATTTCTCTTGTCATGGGAGGCGTCTCGTGAGGTCTGACCCCTATTTCTGTCAGATGAAAAGGCGGACGCTGCTCCCGGTAAAACAAACTTAGAAAGAAGCTGGTCATCGCCGTTCCCGGTAAAACAAACTTAGAAAGAAGCTGGTCATTTCTCTTGTCATGGGAGACATCTCGTGAGGTCTGACCCCTGCCTCTGTCAGATGAAGAGATAGACGCCGTTCCCGGTAAAACAAACCTAGAAAGAAGCTGGTCATTTCTCTTGTCATGGGAAAGATCTCATGAGGTCTGACCCCTGTTTCTGTTGTCATGGGAGGCGGATACCGTTCCCGGTAAAACAAACCTAGAAAGAGGCCGGCCATTTCTCTTGTCATGGAAAACATTTCATGAGGTCTGACCCCTGCCTCTGTTGTCATGGGAGGTGGATACCGTTCCCGGTAAAACAGCGAAGTTTAGAACAGACTGGTCTGTGTCCTCCGTTCCACTTCTATCAGGCAGAAAGCCGTGCGTCCGCCCTTGATACAATGCCGAAATGTTGAAACAGGCCGTGCCTGCCGTTCCCGATGGAACAACGAAACGCTGGAGCAGCCTGCACCTGCTTGCGGCGGGAAGCTAGTCTGTTAAGAGCCATAGGTCGGCGCCGACCTTGGAAGGAAAATGGGTCAACTTAACCATGTTAGGACGCAGCTCAATGTTATGCTGCTCGTTTGAAGTCTCTATGTAACACAGATGAGCGCGAGGGTTAACATCGGACAAAACATCGGAAACGGTAATGCAGGCAATACGATTCTGTTCCTCTATGCTGAAAGCCCGACAGGATGGGCATGAACACCAATTCCGCTCATGCCCCTGATCAGCCCAGATATGGTAAACCTCTACGTTAGGAAAAATCCGGAGCAGTTTTTGCGCCCTTTTGCTAATAAGCGCTATCGCCTCAGGAGAGCTAGGACAGAAATTGCAGTCCTTGATCCGTTTGCCCTGATCCATGCGAAACATATCCGGCTTAAACAGGTAGTAGCGGCGGGGAATAAGAATCGGCATGTCCCAGCCGCCCCATTCAATAATAAATGCGTACTCTTCAGCCAAGCGGATGACTTTCTTAAAGAAAAAAGGAAGAGGGTTTTTTTTACAACGCAGGGCCTTATGCGCATAGTAGAGCGAAAATATTACCGTATCAATCTTGTTCCGGACCGCCCAGCACAGTAATTTTTCTTGCTTCTTTATGCTCAGTTTACTTTTTATAACCAAAGCTCTCCGCCGGCTGATATGCTCGGAAGACGGACAATAGGCGGATAGAGAATCAACACTGTAAATCCCCGTTCTGTCCGCCTGCGGCTTGGGTAAGATTTCTTTGTCCGGATCATCCCATTGTATGCCCAGATTGGCAAGAAAATCAAAAACACCGTTACAAAGCCCGCGCCGCGATTCACCGTATATTTCAACTCGATCGCTGCCTATACGCCACGAATAGCCGTTGTATTCGTACCGATAATCGGCGGAATCCAGAAAAATAACCGGTATATCCATACCGGCAGGAACATTCGACACTTCTTTAACAGCCGGCATTTTGAGCGTGGTATTACCGGCCTGCCGGCGCAGCACGTCAAGGTAATGCGCTAGTTCCGCTGCTACAGAAGAGCTAATCCGCACGCGCACCGAAACAAGAATGATCCACGGTTTGCAAACATCAAACATAGACAGTATCCTCTTGTATTACGCTAACATAGCCTTTAAGAAAATAACAAGAGGAAAAAATTGTGCTTGAAAAAAATAGCGGAATAGAGCAAACTCTGTACACTATGGCACAAAAACATTTGATGCTCCGTTTTGTATGTTTAACAGGCTTTGTGCTTGGCATTTTATTCGTTGGTGCAATTATTGCACTGCACCTCCACAATAACGGAGGTTTTTTCAAAAGCGCTGAGAAGAGCGCGCCGGAAAGCTTCTTCCAGACTTTGCTTGAGTGCGACCGATTACTTGACGATCCGCTTAAACGAGACGAAGCTCGTACTATGCTCAAGGATTTGGAAAAAGATGCCGTTAGCCTTGAAGCCAAATTATCGCTTCTCAAGCGCTTGCGGATTCTTGCCTACCATGAAAACCGCTTTGTGCAAGAATACCAAAATTCGGCACAGAAGGCCGCCGATGATTTCCCTAAGTCAGGCGCTTTAGCCGCGCTTGCTTCAGAAGCTTTGCTTTTGGAAGAGCCGGTTTTGAGCAATGAAAGAATAGTGCAGATACGCACATTAGCTCCGCGCCTGCACAAAACGGATCTTGAACCGGTAATGCTGCTTTTGTACATCCTTACCAAAGATATGGAAAGTCCGACTCAGGCTCTATCCATTCCATATAAGGAATCTTTGTGGGCTAAAGGCGATTCGCTTGATCCTATTTTGGCAACCAATCTCCTGCTGCTGCGGATCATCAGCGGTGATAAATCCGTTGCACAGACGGTGCTGAATACGATTAGCCTTTCTCCGCTTCTTAAAGCGCAGTTCTTTTACGATTATGGAGAGCCTTACAAGGCTGCAGAACTGCTGCATGAGGCTAGGGACGAAAAAAGCATGATCTTACACGCCGATGCCCTTTACCGTGCCGGCACCATTGATACCGCTCGGATACTTTGGAGAGCGCTGATCTCTGATACACAGATTTCCGCCGCCGCAAGGATACGCAGTTTCTATAACTTGGCAAGCACTGCCGCAACCAAAGAAGAGGCCTCAGAGCTTTTCAAACGGCTTTTTATCGAAGTCCCCGATTTCGCGGAGGAGGAGTACGCTCGTTTTGCCACTATACGCTACACACGCCTGCTTGATACGGAACAAGCGATTGCCATTCTGGAAGATATGCCTTCGGACCCGCTTATTTTGCTTGAGATACACCGCCGGCGCTCCGAAAGTCTCACGTTGGAGAAATCCATAGCCGAAACGTGGGTTTTATTGGATCGGTATCCGCATGATGAAAGAATATTCATGTGGGCGGCGTATTTTTTTGATTATCAGAAGTGGTACAGCGAGACGGCAATACTGGAAAAGAGGGCGGAACAACACGGTATAACCGGCGCATGGCTTGATATTCACCAAGCTCTGACGCTCATGCGGGAGAAGGACTTTGATGCGGCTGAAGCGGAACTGCAAAGACTCCTCTCCGTAAATCCGGTATGGCAGGTACCGGCTAATATCGCACTCATTCAAGAGGCAAAACGCTCAACAACGGCAGCTCTGAGGTCTTACGAAAAGGCTGCCGAACTGGTAAACGATCCGGAGCAGGAAGCGATTCTTCAACTGCGTATCAGCCACTGTTTGCGCGCCCTCAATCGAGAAAGCGAAAGCCGTGCGGCGCTGGAGCGTTCTTTGGAGCTAAATCCGAACTATTTAAGCGCACGCGTTGAAATGCGCCGCTTTAACAATCTTTGAGCTACCCGGTGCTTTAGCACCGGGTTTTTTCTTTCACAGATAAAACTTAGACTGATACTCTAGAAATCTTTGCGGTTCTGGTTTGCACAAGCATTGTATTCTTGCGTTTCATAGAATTTTGAAATCGTTTAGGCGTATACGTGCAGCTGATTTTCTTATCAAGCGTTGTTTCAAACAGTTCTTAGCTGCCTTTATCGCCGCCTTTTTCAGGCAAAGTTGGGCCATACAGGTATTACTAGCGCTGCACACGTCCCGAAGCATCGCCGCCGGCTAATTTTCGTACTTCTTCAAGCGATACCATGTTGTAGTCGCCTTCAATAGAATGTTTAAGACAGCTTGCAGCCACAGCAAATTCAAGAGCTTGCGAATCCGAAAGCCCCTCTGTCATACCGTAAATGAGTCCGGCGCCGAAACTGTCTCCGCCGCCAACACGATCGACAATGCGGATCGCATATTTTTTTGAAAAGAAGAATTCATTCCGGTTGTAAAGCAGAGCCGACCAGTTGTTGTCATTGGCAGAAATCGATTCGCGCAGCGTTATGGCGACTTTCTTAAAACCAAACTGCTCCACAAGTCTTTGTGCAACGTACCGATAACCTTCTTTGCTTAAAGTGCCGGCAATTAAATCCGAATCAGGCGCTTGTATGCCAAACACATCCTTTGCATCCTCCTCGTTAGCTATGCACAGATCAACAAAAGGCATGAGGCCGGTCATTACTTCCTGCGCTTTTTCTCTTGTCCAAAGATTCTTTCGATAATTAAGATCACAGGAAACGGTTAAACCCGCCTCTTTCGCCGCGGTACAGGCATCAAGGGTAATTGCCGCCGCATTGCCTGATAGAGCAGGGGTGATACCGGTAACGTGAAACCACGATGCACCAGAGAAAATTGCTTTCCAATCAAAATCAGTCCGCTCCGCACTCGCAATGGCAGAATCCGCCCGATCATAGATCACTTTGGACGGTCTTTGAGAAGCGCCCTTCTCCAAAAAATAAATACCGATCCGTTTCCCGCCCCGAACAATCTTTGTGGTGTCGACACCGAATTGGCGCAAGCTATTGACTGCGGCCTGCCCGATTTCATGCTTGGGCAATTTAGTTACAAAGGCAGCGTCCAGCCCGTAATTGGCAAGCGAAACTGCAACATTAGCCTCGCCGCCGCCGAAAGTCGCACCAAAAGACTGAGCCTGCACAAACCGATAATACCCTTCCGGCGCAAGGCGCAACATCAATTCACCAAATGTTATGATTTTTTTCATACAAGAAAAGGCTGTTAAAACCTACAGCCCATCCTCCTTTCCGTAGTATAATAAAACCCCCGTCAGAGGGGCCGTCTTTCCGCGCCGCCAAGCGTCTTTCCGCTTTGCCGCATACGCTCACTTTTTCTGTATGATATGCACCGCAAAGCCTGCGATCTCATCGCTCAAGTAGGCAAAGGTCGGCTCTCCGTTTGCATCTTTACGGATGGTGCTCTCGTTTATCGTAAGCCCTTGCCTCTCTAAGTAGGCAATAGCCCGTTTCGCACTGGTAGTCGCAATGGCAATGTGTCCATGAGCGCCCAAACCGGGACTCTTCATAACTTCTATAGCGTCCGATGCAAAGAAAGACACGGAAGTCTCACGGAAGGGCAAGCTAAAGACCGATGCAAAGAAAGAAGCTGTAGCGGCCGCTTCTTTTTCGTGTGCGCTATTGATGGCAAAGTGCGTTACGGAAAAATTCAGCATAGAGAACAGAGCTTCTCGGCACAGTCGTGTAATTTTATCAAAATCACCGGCGTTAAGTGCATCAGGAGGCACCATCCATGATCCTCCACAGGCTAGTATCCGGTTATACGAAATGTAACTGGCAACATTATTCGCGCCGATGCCGCCTGTCGGCACAAACTTTATCCCTGAATAAGGGCCGGCAAGGGCCTTTATGTAAGGAAGTCCGCCCGCCTGTTCGGCAGGAAAGAACTTCACCACGCTAAGACCATGTTCAATGGCGGCCTCTATATCGGAAGGGTTGGCACAACCGGGTATCACCGGCACCTTCTTTTCGAGGCAGTAAGCCACGACTTTTGGATTAAAGCCGGGGCTTACAATAAACTGTGCGCCGGCGGCTAATGCCGCATCCACCTGCGCCTGAGTCAGCACTGTCCCCGCGCCTACCAAAATATCCGGCAGTGCTTGGGTAATTCGTTTTATACTTTCTTCCCCCGCTTTTGTGCGGAACGTTATTTCGGCGCAGGGAAGAGAACCGTCCTGTAAAGCCTTTGCTAGAGGGACGGCTTTGTCCGGATCGTCAATTTTTATGACCGGAACAAGGCCGAGCCTTTCTAACTTCTCAAAAATTACACTCATATTTCACCTCAGTTTCAATCCACGCGGGGTAAACCCCACGATAATTTATTATCGGCAGCCGCAGGCTGTTTCTAAGCTTCGGTGCTGGTATCAGGAAACAGATATACAGCTTTTTGCCTGTAAGAAGCGGGATAGGGACAGACCTCAGGCCAGCCTGTTTCTAAGGTTGTTCTATCGGGAGCGGAGTACGACTCTTCGTCTGATAGAAGCGAGTAGGGGGTCAGACCTCAGACCGGCCTACTTGCAGGCGAAAAGCCGTATGGCCGCCCTTGATACCAATGCCGAAGCGCAGGAACAGGCCGGCCTGCGAATTTTATAATAATCTTCTCTATGCAGAGGCCTTTTTGGGCGGTACAGGCTGGAACCTTCAATTACTGCGGTCAGTGCCTGAATCATTGAAGGGCTGTGTTGAATCACTAATCACTAACACTTGAGGTCTGACCTGTTTGGACTAGTACCAGAAATCGTCCTACACTAGTACCAGAATCCGTCCTATCGGCCTCGCTGTACTTGCCTAAATCAAAATAGGCCATACCTATTGCAAAATACTCTTCTGCTGAAGCGGCATTGTTCATCGCAGTTGATTCTATCTCCTGCGTCGCCCAATCCGGGCATAATATAGGCGGATGCGTTAATAACCGGATCCATCCATAGGGTAAAGACTTGACAATTTTCCAAAGCGCGGACCGTCCGCAAGGCCCCTTTAAGCG
>JAITAM010000027.1 GCA_031284085.1 Spirochaetaceae bacterium | reverse complement strand
GGTTTAGGGGGTGATTGTGTCCCAGATGCAATCCGCAACGCTTAGGTAGCTGTGGCGCGGATCACGCACGCCGCAAGACGGATCAAGACGGTTGAGCACCGCCTCAGGCTCTCCATCTTCACGCACAATGCCGCGGTGCAGAATGACCAGCCGGTCGGCAAGTGCAAGTACTTTTTCTAATTCATGGGTCAAAATAATGAGGGTCTTGCCTTCGGCTTTCAGCCTGCCGATAGTGCGCACCGTTGACACAACAGAACACCAATCGAGATTGGCAAAAGGCTCATCCATAATAATAGTACTACAGCCCATCGCAAGCACACCGGCTATTGCAAGACGGCGCTTTTCACCGCCGGACAGATGCTGCGCTAAAAAATCACTTTTTTCTATTAAACTCATCGCCTCAAGCGCCGCCCGCACCCGCTCGGTTATAGTGCTCTTAGTCATCCGTAGGTTTTTTGGACCAAAAGCCGTATCTTCCGCAACCGTCTCTCCAATAATCTGGGCATCTGCATCTTGGAATATCATACCAACTTCGTGCCGAATACTCCGATCAAGCGCTTTTCCTCTAAACAAAATAGTGCCGGCACTCGGATCCATAAGCCCTATAAGCATACGCACCAAGACGGTCTTGCCGGATCCGTTTGAGCCTGCGATCAGAAGGCACTGTCCTTCAAGAATATCAAGGTCAATGCTGCAAATCGCAGTCGTACCGTCAAAAACTTTTGAAAGCCCTCGAACGCTGAAAAGAGGGGCGGCATGGGGCATTAGCCGAGGTTGTCTCCGACCACTTTGCGCAACCGGCTTGTAATAAGCACGGCGACTACTGCCTTAATAAAATCTCCTATAATATAGGGGACAAAGCCTACGGCAACCGCCTTTGCCCATGAAGTGTCAAGCACTACTTTAAGCCACGGTACGCCCGGCAGATAGATAATCAGAAAGCCGCTGATAGTTGCTACAATGATCCGCCAGAGCGGTGTTTTCTGCCCGGAACGCGGAGTGCCTACAATAAGGCCGGCGCAGAGCGCCGCCAACAGGTAGCCGGGAAGATAGCCTCCGGAAGGTTTAAGGAAATGTGCAATGCCGCCTGAGGCTCCTGAAAAGATCGGGAGTCCTATAGTGCCTGCGATGAGGAAAAGTCCTACCGCGCCGCTGCCCAATGCCGGTCCCAAAAGCAAGCCGGACAGCACTGCAAAAAGGTTCTGCAGCACTATTGGTACTGGCGAGACAGGCAAAGGAATTGCGATAAAGGTCCCGGCAGCGGTAAGGGCGGCAAAAAGAGCCACAAGGCTAAGCCGGATCGTCATTTTTCTACGAGTTGTAATACTCTGTTCCAAGATTTCTCTCCTCTGTTTTATTTTCTCTTGTGTTGGAAACAAAGCCTTTATACACTTTTTTATCTATATTGAAAAGAGGGGAGGCGCTGCCATGAGAAGGGGAGGATTTTATCAATCTTCTATTGACAGTTTCACCTCATACTGGTACACTGAACTATACATAATATATGAGAGCATATCATGGTAAAAAAGATACTTTTAAGCTGTTTATGTATATTTTTAAGTGCAGCAGGCTGCTTGGCGGCAGATCTGGTTGAAGGATTCTGGATTAGTTGGGACGATAAAACCGGCTTGCAGACTGCCGGTTGGGAGATTTATGTGCAGAACAACGTTTTGTACGGAAAAATCTTATCGTTGTATGGAAAACCCCAGACTGAAATTGCTGTTAAATGCAAAGAAAGTTACAAAGGCTTCCCAGTTGCCGGAAAGGTAAACCAGCTGCCGGTAATTGGGCAGCCATGGATTTTCGGTTTGAAAATGGATAAGCCGGGTCAATGGAGCGGTGGTAATATCATTGATCCAAATGATGGGAATATGTACCAATGCAAGATTATCTTCCATAAAGAAGATGGTTCTAAGTATAAAGTAGACACGCTAGAAATGCGAGGCGAATTGTTCCTTGGCATAGGACGTAGCCAATTTTGGCAAAAAGCAACCCGACAACAAGCTAGTTCACTACGGTAAATTCTTAAATCAAACTATATTTTTTTTAATCAAGGAGCGTTAGTTATGAATGAGCAAGCGTTACGTCTTTTGGTAGGCGGCATTATAGCCGTTGTTGGAGCTGTAGGGTGGATAGCGTTGGCAAAAACACTGTTCCGGCGACAACTCGTTAGTGTATTCTTGATACAGTTTTATGTCTGTGAAGTTATAATGCTATTCATAGCAGAAATAACGGTAAGATCAGAAAAACTGTGGTTACTTATTGTAGGTAATCTTGGTGCAATGGGGCTTGGAGTTGCCTTGATCTTTTACATCGCCGCTAAAATTAACGCTCCTTTGAAAGGAATTACTGCTGCTACGGATCAACTTACTTCCGGCAGCGGCAATCTTTCTATCCGGCTAGCAGAGAAAGATGATGATATCGGTATTTTAGGAAAGAGTATCAATACTTTTCTTGCCTATCTAAGCGACGTGATCAATAAAATACGCACCAAGAATGCTGAAACAGAAAAAGGTGTTGGTATACTGCGGCAAAATATGGAAAAAACCCACTTATCTCTTTCAAAGATTAACACTAGCGTTGATGGAGTACGCGAAATGTTTAGAAAACAAGAGGATAGTGCGAGAGAAGTATCTTCTCATATCGATAGTGTTGGCAAAAGCTTGAAGCTGCAGAACGATGCTATTAATAAACAGTCTGAACATATAACCACAAGCGCTTCAACTATTGAAACACTTATAGGCAACATACGGGCAATTACCAGTAGTCTTCAACAAAATACTACCGAATGTAACACGTTAAGCACTAATGTTGAAATTGGTCGTGCCGAGCTGCTCAAGTTAAAAGAAACGGTCGAGCTGCTTTATAACCAGTCAAATATTGTTTTTGAAGCAAATAAAGTGATTCATGCAATAGCAAGCCAAACAAACCTGCTGGCTATGAATGCTGCAATAGAGGCAGCTCATGCAGGAACGGCTGGAAGTGGTTTTGCGGTTGTTGCTAATGAGATCCGCCAGCTTGCTGAAAATTCTAACCAACAGTCAAAGATTATCAATGAAAACATGAAAGTATTAAAGGATTCTATTGAGCTTGCGGTTAAAACAACTGATACAACCAATGCTTCATTTGATACTATTTTCAATTCAATGAATACAGTTACAAAAAATGAACGAGAAATGCTACAGGCGATGAATAAACAAACCGGAAATGCAACGCAGATTATCAATGATCTTGAAGGAATAAAACAAGTTACCAAAAATATCCAAGACAGTTCCGGTAAAGTACTCTCTGAGAGTACGGTAATCAAGAATGAGATACAAAAACTTGATGTCGTTACTGAAGATGTTAAAAAAAATGCAGCTGCTGTATTTGCTGAAGCAGCTGACGCTGATAAGTTAGTATCACAGTCATTGAACGTATTACAACAAAATATTACAGCTATTGCTCAAATGGACGAAGTTATAGCAGGATTTCAAACAAAAAGTTAAAAGTTAGGAGAAGGTAATGAAGCCGATAGAGGAGTACTTAGCAAATGTTGGTCCGGATAAAGTAGATCCGGTTATTTTAGGTTACTTGTGTAATTTGCAGGAAATTGCTGTACATTCTCCGGAAATTGCATCTTCTATAGTAAAAGAATTGGCAAGTCAGCGTAAGCGTATTAAATTGATTGCATCTGAGAACTACTGCTCCCCGTCTGTACAGTTTGCTATGGGCAACCTCCTCACTGATAAATACGCAGAGGGAATGCCGGGTCATCGGTTTTATGCTGGTAATGAGAATGTTGATGCAATAGAATCCCGCGCTGCAGAGCTCGCTTGTACGCTTTTTGGTGCTGAGTATGCTAATGTTCAGCCGCACTGCGGAGCGGATGCTAATTTGCTTGCTTACTGGGCTATTCTTTCTACAAGAGTTGAAAACCCTGCGTTGAAAAAATACGGTCAAACAAATCTGTATAAATTAACTGATGAGCAATGGCAGGAACTGAGAGCCGATTTGGGCCGACAGAAATTACTCGGACTTGATTACTATTCTGGAGGGCATTTAACTCACGGTTACCGCTATAACATTTCTGCACGAATGTTTGATGTCTATAGTTATTCGGTCTCTGAAGAGACTGGACTTTTAGATTATAACGCTATTGAACGACAAGCTTTAGAGATAAAGCCTTTGATTCTTTTAGCTGGCTATTCGGCATATCCTCGAAAGATCGATTTTCGGCGTATGCGAGAAATTGCCGATAAAATCGGGGCGGTATTTATGGTTGATATGGCGCATTTTGCCGGCTTGGTAGCAGGTAAAGTGTTTGCTGGTGATTACGATCCGGTACAACATGCTCATATTGTTACCAGTACCACGCATAAAACCCTGCGCGGTCCTCGTGCCGGCTTGGTCTTATCAACAAATGAATTTGCCGAAGCTTTGGATAAAGGCTGTCCTCTTACTATGGGCGGCCCGCTTCCTCATGTTATTGCGGCAAAAGCCGTTGCCTTCCGTGAAGCTAGCACGCCGGAGTTTCAGCGGTATGCAGCCGATATTGTCGAAAATGCTCAAGTCCTAGCCGCTTCTTGTGCTAGAAACGGTATGCACATACTCACCGGCGGCACTGATAATCATCTCTTTTTGGTTAATGTCCGCAGCTTCGGTCTTACCGGACGGCAGGCAGAAAGTGCTTTGTATGATTGCAACATTACCTTAAATCGTAATAGTTTGCCTTTTGATCCGAATGGTCCATGGTACACTTCCGGTCTTCGCATTGGCACGGCAGCGGTTACTACCCTTGGCATGAAAAGCACTGAAATGGAAGAATTAGGTGCGATTATCGCATTGGTGCTTAAAAACACCAAGCCGGCGGGTGATAATAAAGCAAAATATATAACGGACCCGGCTGCAAAAACGCAGGCTATAGCACAAGTAGAAAAGTTATTGTCCCAGTTCCCAGTTTATCCCGCGCTTGACCTCGACTTCCTAACAAAAAGCTTCCACTAAAATTAAATCTTGAGAGAACTCCGTTAGTCATATTGACACGGAGAAATATTTGAACGGCCTTGAAGAAAAACAAGGCCGCTTTTTTATGGCGCCACAGCCTTCTTTGCCAAAGACTCGCTTTGATAATAATACTCCAATCCAGCTCTGTTTTTAATTGACCAATTTTGTATCAGTATACTAAACTGTATTTATGAATATACTTGTTGTTTCCTTTGAAAAGTTTGCTCCTTATTTAACACAAAATACTTTGGAAGCAAATCGGCAATTCCATATTTGCCGATTAGTCCGTGAAGAAGCTTCTCTTCCGGTACCGCTTTTCTCCCTTACTGGTAATGTGATATTTGCTGATTTCCGGCAGGTGCGGGATCTAGCAGCTAGGCTTAATACTGCCCATCCGGAATGGGCGGTGCGTGCCGGCGACCTCAATGCTATGGGACTTATTGATGAGATTCTACACTTTCTCGTGGTCTTATACCGACAGCAAGTTCAAGCGGATCTGTTTGAGACGGCTATACAACGGCTTAATACTAGGCTCGGTACGGATCGTACCACAGAGCTGCTTACTAACTTTACCACACAGTTTCCGCCGCAAGCTGTGTATGCCGGGACTACTTCTGTTGATGAATATATAGCCGGCCGCACCGGCAACGAAACGCACAGGGCGCTTTCTCTTGAAGAGATACTCCTCCTTGCGCTTGCCAATTTGAATCCGGCCTTTAAGCCTTTTCTTTTTTTATTTGACGATACCGCTCTTGAACAAAAAACTGTCTATTCGGAAGCGGTGGCGGAGTTGCAGGAACACTTCAAGAGCCTGCCCGGTTTCGGCCCCGGAAAGACTAATTTGTGGGATATGCTCAGAGCGCCGGCTCTTGCTTCGCCGGACTCTCTTTCCGGTCAGCTTGATTTTATGCGGAAACAGTGGGGCTTGTTCCTTAAAAAATTTACTACACGACTCCTCACAGGATTAGATGTAATGGCGGAGGAAAACAAGCCGGTATTCTTTGGTTCAGGTCCCACCCAAGTCTACACGTATACCGGATTTGACGAGTACGAGCATTTTAGTCCTGATCAAGATTGGATGCCTAAAACAGTGCTTATGGCAAAGTCAACTTTGGTATGGCTTTATCAACTTTCACAAAAATACGAGCGTGAAATTAAAACTCTTGATCAAATCCCGGATGAAGAGCTGGATATACTTTTCAACAGCGGCTTCAGCGGATTGTGGCTTATCGGTTTGTGGGAACGGAGCGCTGCATCAAAAACGATAAAGCAATGGACGGGAAACCCTGAGGCCGCCGCAAGCGCCTATAGTCTTTATGACTACGACATTGCCAAGGAACTAGGCGGCTGGGATGCCCTTGCTAATTTGCGCGAGCGCTGCGCCAAGCGGGGAATCCGTCTCGGTTCTGACATGGTGCCTAACCACACTGGTATAGACTCGCGGTGGATGATTGAACATCCGGAGCGCTTCCTTCAACTGCCTTATTCACCGTATCCGGACTACCGGTTTGACTGCGGCAATTTGTCCGGATGCGAGGATGTTACCGTACAAATTGAGTCTCATTACTTTACCCGCAGCGATGCCGCTGTTGTGTTCCGCCGCGTTGATAACAAAACCGGCGAGACCCGCTACATTTATCATGGTAATGACGGCACTTCCATGCCATGGAACGATACTGCACAGATAGACTTCCTTAACCCAGATGCAAGGGAGGCTGTAATCCGTACCATTGTCGGTGTCTGCCAGCAGTTTCCTATTGTCCGCTTTGATGCGGCAATGACTCTCGCTAAGCGGCACATACAAAGACTGTGGTATCCGGAACCCGGACATGGCGGCGATATTGCAAGCCGAGCAGAACACGCGATTTCCACAGACGAATTTAACCGGCATATCCCCAATGAATTTTGGCGGGAAGTGGTTGATAGATGCGCGGCAGAGGCGCCGGGAACTCTGCTTTTAGCTGAGGCTTTCTGGATGATGGAAGGTTACTTTGTCCGCACATTGGGTATGCACCGAGTTTATAATTCGGCTTTTATGAATATGCTGAAGAACGAGGAGAATGCCAAATACAGAGCGACCATCAAGAATACCCTTGAGTTTGATCCGGAAGTCCTAAAACGCTTTGTCAATTTTATGAACAATCCGGATGAAGAACCTGCAATAGTACAGTTTGGAAGCGGCGATAAATACTTTGGTATATGTACGCTATTGGTAACGATGCCCGGCCTTCCTATGTTCGGTCATGGACAGATCGAAGGCTTTTCTGAGAAGTACGGCATGGAATACCAGCGTTCTTACCGTGATGAGACGCCGGATCAAGACCTGATACGGCGGCACGAACGGGAAATCTTTCCTTTGATGAAGCGGCGGGCGGTATTCTCAGGAAGTAATTATTTTTGCCTCTACGATTTCTTTACTGTTGAAGGATCGGTAAACGAAAACGTCTTTGCCTATTCAAACCGCGAGGGAGATGAGCGTGCTTTGGTCTTGTACAATAATTCCTATCACCAAAGCTCCGGCTGGATTCGTCTTGGTGCGGTTAGTATTCCCCAAAAGAATGGAGAGGCCCGCAAAGACGATCTATGCGCAGCTCTGTGCCTCCACAATGACAGCCGATACTTTGTTACCTTCCGCGAGCAGAAGTCCGGCCTATGGTACATCCGCTCTTCAAAGGAAATTGCTGAACGCGGCCTTTTCGTAGTGCTTTCCGGCTATGAGTCGCAGGTTTTTCTTGATATTAGCGAGCAGTCTGACACAAACGACAGGCGCTGGTCCTTAATTCACAGCAGATTAGGCGGGCAGGGCATATACGATCTTAAAGCGGCAGTACAAGATATTTTCATGGCTGAACTGTATGAGCCTTTCATGGCGCTTTTAGCCGAAGAGAAAGCCATCTCGCTCGGGAGCAGCGCTCAGTATTTTGAGCAGACGGTGCGCAGCTTTATCGCCGCCGCTATTAAAATGTCTTCTCTCACCGATAAACCACCGGATCTCTTCTATGAAGAATTAACCGCTTACCTATGCCGGATCAATAAGCTGGAGGAATTGGCTGGCTCTTTCTCCGAGTCTAGCAAAAAACAAGAGCGTGTGCCGCCGCGTGTCCGCAAGGCAACGCGCCTATTCTTAAAAGACATTCATTTGCAGTTACAGCATATCAGACCTTACCTCGTAGGCTACGGTGTTTTGTCGTTGCTGCGCTTACTGTCCAAGACAGGCGCCGGCGAAGATGCCGCAAACCTTGCCCGAGAGTGGCATTTGGATCGCAAACTGTGCGAGGCCTATACCAAGATGGGTTTTGCTGAATATGACGCGCACTTTGTTGTTGATCTCATTCTGGCGGTACTGTCGCGGACCAGCCCGGAAAAGTCTTTCCCCATTAACGCCGCGTCGCTGCTCATTGAGAACTACCATACAAGCGACTTCCGAGCGCTTCTTGGCGTCAATGTGTTTGAGGATATAACGTGGTTTAGCAAGGAATCCTTTGAGAAGGCGCTTTTGTATGCACCGTTATTCCTTATTCTTGATAATGATGCGGCCTTCCAAGCGCCGCTTGCCAAAATCGGCAAGCCGGCCAAGTCTATTAAGAACAAGCGGCTTGAAGCAATAGCCGGCATAATCGCCACCTTGAAAGGCGGACAGAAGCAGTCGAGCTACCGCCTTGACTATTTAATTGAGATTGTAGAGCGGGCGGTAGAGTTAAGGGCTACCCTCTAAGAGCAATCGCAGGCTGTTCCTAACCTAGGGCGTGTTCACATTAAGGGAAAGAGATATAAATACAAACCAGATAGATAAAAGCCACAAACATACGATCAAGCTTCTCATAGCGGGTGCATTTCCCTCTAAACCTCTTGAACCGTAAGAAAAACCTTTCTATCTCTTTCCGCTTCTTATACAGCTCCACGCCATATTTCCATGGATGAACTCTATTCCACTTCGGTGGTACTCCAGGATTAAATCTCGATTCCTCTGCCTTAAGTTTTTGCAAAGCACTGTGATAATCCTATCCACGTGTGTGGGCTAAATCTGTTCATGCTCGTGAACTAAACAAATTATGTCAGTACGCCTAAAGCATAGTTGCTAACAACTCTAAGTCTAAGTTGATGGCAACTATAGACCTGAGTTACCGACAACTATAGAGCTAAGTTGCCAGCAACTCTAAGCCTGCACGCTCGTGCGGGATAGACCTTGAGCGTAGACAGAGGCTGGCTGGAATATGAGAGGCTGCTGGACGGCTATTCCCACTCAATCGTTGCAGGTGGCTTTGACGAAATATCGTAGGTAACCCTGCCTATGTCCTTCACCGTGTTTGTAATGCGGGTGGCTATCTCAAGCAAGTCT
>JAITAM010000008.1 GCA_031284085.1 Spirochaetaceae bacterium | reverse complement strand
TCAAAATCTATCCCGCCATGGGGAAACGAATAGACTTTCATAAGATTAGTAGTATTGTACTCGCACTTTTATATTTACGCAAGACATAGGCACGGCCTGTCGTCCCTCGACTCGCTTCTGTCAGGCGAAAAGCCGTACGCCGTCTTTCACGCCAACACCGGAACCTTAGAAACACGCTGGCGTGCCTGTCAGGCGAAAAGCCGTAAACCGCTCTTGATACAATGCCGTATAGCTTAACAAGAGGTTTGCCTGCTGTTATGAACGATTTAGAAATGCTAAAAGCAATAGATGCGGTAATTGCCCAAGGTCCATACCGGAGCGATTGGGAGAGTCTTAGCGGGAACATTGTACCGGCATGGTTTAGAGACGCTAAGTTTGGGCTGTTTGTTCATTGGGGAGTCTTTTCTGTGCCGGCTTTTGCCAATGAATGGTATCCACGGAATATGTATATTAAAGACGATCCGGCTTATGCACACCATAGAAAAACATACGGAGCGCATAAGCATTTCGGCTATAAAGACTTTATCCCGTTGTTCACCATGGAACGGTTTGAGCCTTCCGAATGGGCAGAGCTTTTTAAGGAGAGCGGCGCACGCTATGTTGTGCCGGTTGCAGAACATCATGACGGCTTTCAACTGTATCGGAGCGCTTTGTCGCATTACAATGCGGCCGAAATGGGACCGCGGCGGGATTTGCTGGGCGATTTGAAGAGAGCTGTAGAAGAGGCGGGCATTATCTTTGGGGCATCGTCCCATCGTGCCGAACATTGGTTCTTTCTTGGGCATGGCAGAGACTTCGACAGCGATATACAAGAGCCTCTTAATCGAGGTGATTTGTATTGGCCCAGTGTTAGTCCTGAGCCTAGCCATCAGGATTTGCGGGGTGAACCTTGCCCTTCTCCTGAGTACCTTACCGATTGGCTCTTCCGTACTGTGGAGTTGATAGACCGCTACCGCCCTCGGCTTTTATATTTTGATTGGTGGGTTCAGCACGCTGCGTTTAAGGAAAACCTCAAGAAGGCGCTTGCTTACTACCGCAATCGGGCTGCGCAATGGAAGGCAGAGGTTACTGTGTGTACCAAGTTTGACGCGGCCGCCTTTGGAGCCTCAATCGTGGAGATTGAGCGGGGTAAGTTCGCACAAGCAAAGCCTTTTGTATGGCAGACGGAGACGCCGGTTGCAAAAAACTCATGGTCTTACACAAAACAAAATCAGTACAAGAAGTCTTCTGACATTGTAAGAGAGTTAGCCGATGTGGTGAGCAAGAACGGCAATTTGCTTTTGAACATAGGGCCTACGTCTTGCGGCATCATACCGCCTGAAGATGAACGGATAATACGGGACATTGGCGGGTGGCTCAAGGTAAACGGCGAAGCGATTTTCGGCAGCACGGTGTGGAAAGTCCAAGCGGAGGGACCCACGCAAGAGTCCGAAGGGCAGTTTCAGGACAACGAAAGCCCTTTATACACCGAGGAAGACTTTCGCTTTACCGCTCGCGGCGGCGCAATTTACGCTATTGCACTACAGTATCCCAAATCCGGCACGGTGCGTATCCGTTCTTTTTCTCATTTTCAAGACCCGAAGAGGCTGGGATTTCATGGTCTTATCAAAGACCTTTCCATACTCGGCTCGAAAGAGAAGCCTGAATGGTCGGTAACGGACAAGGCACTTATAGTATCAACAAAAAGCGTTTCTTCAGACTTTCCTATAGTAATTAAGATCACGGTGGAATAACTCAGGCCAGCAGCCAGCTCAAAGCTGTTTCAACGTTACGGTATTGTATCGAGAACGGATGTACAACTCTAAACGTACGAATGTTTGCCATAAGCGTACGCACGGCAGGCACAGATCTAGAACGATCTGTGCCTGCCACTTACTGCTATCAGGCAAAAGTCGTCCCTCGCCTTTGGTACCAGCACCGAAAACTTTGAAACCCGCTGGCGGGCTTTAGCCTTCAACCCTTGCTATAGACAGTATAAAATGCTATAGTCGCTCTTATGACACTATTCGTCTCTATTTTTTTACTCATAATGAGCGCTTTTTCTGTTTCGGCACAGGAAAAAATTGTTACCGCAGAGGAGTACCTCGCAACAGTAGCAGAAAAATACGGTGGTATTAGAGATTATGAGGCCGGCATTACCATTGTTTCAGGCGGTACCACTATGACAGGTACTATAAGCCATATCGCCCCTTCATTCTTACGATTGGATTTTACCCGTCCTGCAGAACAAGTCATCGTGTTTAACGGAGAACAACTCACTATTTATCTCCCTGAATATCGAGCGGTGCTAAACCAAGCCGTAACCGCAACAAACAGACCGGCAGCTTCAATGGCAAGCGCACAGGGACTCATTTTGCTGCGGCGCAACTACGTGCCTTCTTATGTAGACACCCCTAAGCTGCAGCCCCTTGATAAGGATTCGTCTGAGTCTGTGATCAAAGTGCGCCTTACGCGGAGATCGCCTGCCGAAAACTTCCGTGAGATTATCCTGTGTATCAATCCCGACAGACTGTTAATCAGGCGCATTGAAGGCAGAACCAACAATAATACGCTGGTTCGTTTTGATTTTTCTAATGTGAGAATCAATCAAGGAATACCGGAACAACGCTTTATTTATGATTCACCGGCTTCGGCAAATATGTACAATAATTTTTTGTTCAGAGATAACAATTAGTAGAGGTGGAGGAAGCCGTGGATTCTCTGGGAAATACACTGAAAGCTGCTCGTGAAAACAAAGGTTATACTTTAGAGCAGGTTAGTAATGAAACATATATTGCAGAACGGTATTTGCAAGCTCTTGAAACTGAAGAATTTTCTATCTTTCCCGGCGAGTCTTACTTGCAGGGTTTTCTTAAAACGTACAGTGAATACCTTGGACTTAACGCTCAGGAGCTATTCAGCCTGTACCGGTCGATACACGGCGAGGTTCAAGAATCAGCGCCTGTCAAACTCCTCGTGGATAAACCTTCCCGATTTCCCTCTAGAATTGTCTTTGTTGTTCTTCTTAGCATGATAATTTTAGCCTTTGTAGGAGCCATTGTGTATTGGATTACAAGCCGCCCTAAAAGCGAATCGACTTTTATTGAAGTACACGAGCCTGCTCAGTGGACATTAGAAAACAATTTGTTTGAACGGCGCTTGTATCCCGGGGATTCGCTTACGATTCCGTATAATCAGTATACTTATGAGTTCAAGCTGACCGGTATAGAAGATACGGTGAATATTGAAAGCCCCGATACTATTCTAAACCTTGAATTAAACCAAGAAATGTTTGTTGATTTAGATGCGGACGGTACCGATGATGTACAGATTTTGGTCTCTGATTTTGTTAAAGGCGAATCGGTAACCGGCGCATTTCTGCAATTCAAGGTAGTGCAGGCAGAATCGGTAATAGAAAATACTGTGCCGGTTAGTACGCCAAGCACCATACCGCAGGCTTCTGTACAAAGTACAGGCAGTACTCAAACTGTAATTTTTTCTTCTCGAAACCCCTATCCTTTTGCTCTACAGATAATCTTTCAAAATTACTGTTTCTTTCGTTGGGAGATTATAGCTGAACGTGCTAGGCCTAACCGCAATGAAGAATTTTTTCAGAAGGGACGTGAGCTTAACATTCAACAGATACAAAATGGCGCTCGCATCGGGATCTCTAATGCAATGGCGGCTCGTGTTACCGTTATAGGCGGCGGACAGGAACAGACGCTTGATATTGGAACTGCCGGTGAAGTAGTTGTAGCGGAAATCAGGTGGGTTCGTGATGATGATACCCATTACCGGTTAGTTTTGCTGCCTTTGGAATAAACAAAGCAGCAGCAGAGTCGGTTAAGACTCAATCGCAGCAGACATCAAGCTCTTGTAGTGGAATACAAGAGCTTGACTTTTTTAGTATGGCGGTATATAGTGCATATCTAAAGGGGGCCCATAGCTCAGTTGGTCAGAGCTGCGGACTCATAATCCGTAGGTCCCTGGTTCAAATCCAGGTGGGCCCATTTTTACCGAATAAGTTTACAGCGGTGGTAAACAGCCTGTTCATGATCACGGTATGTTTTCATCCTGTTCGTCATAGTATCAAAATCCACTTTGTATCCATCAAATTCAGGACCATCAACACAAACAAATTTAGTATCATTACCGACTTTTACCCGGCAACAACCGCACATACCGGTTCCATCAAGCATAATCGTATTCAACGACACCATAATCGGCACTTTATATTCTCTTGCAACTGAAACGCAGAATTTCATCATAAGAGGCGGGCCGATTGCAACCGTCATATCCGGCTTGCTAAGAGTGCTGCAGAGTTCTTTGAGCGGCTCTGTTACCAAAGCTTTGCGGCCCCAAGACCCATCATCGGTTACTATAATAAGTTCGTCAGCAACGCGGCGCATCCGGTCTTCAAAAACAATCAAGTCCTTGTTTCTTGCCCCTATGATCACGGTAACTCGGTTGCCGGCGCCTTTCAGAGCTTGCACAATGGGAAAGAGAGGCGCGGTCCCTACACCGCCGCCGACACAGACCACAGAGCCAAAATGTTGAATATGGGTCGGATTACCCAAAGGGCCGAGTACATTCTCAAGATAGTCTCCGGCATTTTTTCCGGAGAGCTTGTACGTAGTTGCCCCAACGACTTGAAATACTATGGTAACAGTGCCGGCATCCGAATCCGCATCGGCAATAGTTAAAGGAATACGTTCTGCGTACTCGTTGTCAAGACTTAAAAGCAGAAATTGTCCGGCTTGCCGCGACTGTGCAATGAGCGGCGCTTGTATAAGCATTTCGTACACATCAGTAGAAAGCTGTTTTTTAGAAAGTATGGTATTCATGAAGTGTTTTAAGTGTAGAATAAGAGCAATGCTTTGTCAAACGACAAAAGGTATTGCGCTTCGGCCTTCTAAAGCGCCGGGGCGTGATAAACAATAACGGCAATTTAATAAATTGCCTGTTTTTCTCTATGAAGATTCAGTATATTCATTGAGAGAAACAATGTTTCCTGATCGCTCATAAGAGGGTCAAATATGCCGGGCTAATAAGCCGGCGCTACGCTGCTATGCGTAAAAGGAGTGCCTAATGAGAGGCAAGATGTACATGGATATGGGCAGTGTTTTCGATGAAATATTTGAAGCCGCCCGTGATTTTAGTAATGAAGTTCAGCGGAATTTTAAGCAATTCAATGAAGAGCAAGGGCCGCGGCCTGAAGGATTTGGACATGATCGGCGCTGCGGTCCATTTAATGAAGACCCGCATGTTGACTACTATCCGAATTATCTATATCCCCCGATGAATGTTTTTATGACCGAAGATAGGAGTATGGTTTTTGAGTTTGCTATGGCGGGTTTTGATGAAAAGGACATTAGTCTTTCTTTCCAAGGTGATTACATGGTATTTTCAGCACGAGTGCCTGAGGAAACTGCGGCCGATACCACGGTGCGGTATTTCAAACACCGGCTTAAAATGCGGGACATTGAAAAGCAAAAGTACTTTGTACCCCAAGACAAGTATGCGCAAGATAAGGTCAAAGCAGTTTATAAAAACGGCATCCTAAGGGTTTCCATTCCGCCTAAAGATGAGCCGGATCAAAACGGCGGCATTAAGGTAGAGATAATCAAAGAAGGCGACTGATCTATGTTTTTTCAGTTGTCAGTTTTTCAGTGCTATGAAAGCATTGAAAGCGCCTCTGCGCAGCCGGCTGATAACTGAAAGAGCAGCGTTTGAGTTAATGAATGTAACACAAGAATTATGTTAAAAGCAATTTATTGGATTAAGTAGTACCGCATTGGAACAGGCTGGCTTGTGTCCCCTGTTCCGCTTCTATCAAGCAAAAAGCCGCAAGTCCATTCCTGATACAATGCCGAGAACTTCTAAACAGCCGCAGGCTGTTTAGAAGGTTGTTAAACTTTGGACTCCGGGACTTTCCAATACAGCCTTCCGACTGTAAAGAGAAAAAGAGAAAGTAACGAATAGGTTATGCGCTTATTCAATGCTTGTCAGGAACATAAAACCAATCCCTCGAGTTTAACAGTCCTCTAAACAAGAGGAGGCTTTATACCTCACCTCCTCATCGGCTTTTACAAGAACCGGAAAAAATTTATTGAGAATAAAATAAAAGGGAAACGATATAAAGTTTTACATTTTGTAAAAATGTGTATCAACTGATACTGAAAGGTGGCACGGCAACGTTGAAAGTAGCTACTATGCGGGTATTCAACGTATGAGTATAACAGTACAAAGTATGAAAAAATATGGTAGATACACGGTGAGCTTATTGAAACTCACTGCCATCCAAACCGGAACTTCCGGTTTTGCTCTGTTGCTGCATCTGAGTTCTAGATATCTACCAAAACTGAGCACAGAAGTGTTTAGAAAAAAAGTCAAGGAAAGAGGACTTAGTAGATGAGTAGATGATAGATTACGGGTATGCAACAAGCATTTTAGCACGGTTTGAAGGGAAGGCAATTGGACGCGGGTATATTCCATGCCGGCAAGGGAGATGGTATCCAGGAGGAATGGACAAGAGAGGTAGCTGGGACAATCGAGTGTTACCCCTGCCACAGGGATTGATCTGGGTCAGTAGATGGAAAAAGGTTTTACCGGTTTGCCTACAGCACTGTTGGATAAACTGCGCCTTTACTTTGGACTCAAGCGGAGTGAGGCAAAACTACACCTATTCATCCTACACCTTTTTTGCACAGAACTATGGAGAGAGAATGGGGCGGTGTTTCGCACCAACCTACAAGCGATGCGGAATTTTGATGGTATCGAAAAGCCGGCACTGACTCTCACAGAGGAGGAATTTGATGCTGCCGGTGGACTACTGCGAATCATTAATGGAGAGATCTTTTTGAGCGAAATGCCGAACGTATGTTGTTACTGAAGAGGTGACTTGCCAATATGGACTATATTGCCGCAAAGATAGCTAGAAGGGTCGGCTGCCACTGAAAAGTACGCCGAATAGATAGCACAGCGTCAAACATGGCGGGAAGAGATTCAAAATTTGTCAGCAAGCATAATTTTAGTGAAAAGCCGTCCTTACCGGTTAAAAGACCTATAGGGTCAAAAACATAGAAGACAGAAGCTTGGCGCCATAACCATCAGCCGGCAAGATAGAGGCATACCATGTCTGACAGCCATCTTAGCCGGAGGAAGTGCATAGAGCTGTTTATGGATGAGTACGCACAGAGTATTTAAGGGGGCCGTGAATGGTTTTGTACCCGCTGTGTAATACATTTAATACCTTGACAAACAGTAGGTAAGCCTATATATAAATTACATACGATTGAGCCATTTCCTTCGTATAGAAAATGATCTTTACTTAAAAAAAAGGTAAGTTGAATTATGGCAAAAAGACCAACATTAAATTCCGCAACCGGTTTACAATGGCTTCCCTATCTTATACCGGCGCTTTTGTTTTATCTCATCTTTATGGCATTACCTCTCTTAGATTCGCTGCGCTTGAGTTTATACACAGGCTCTGTCAGTACTGGCCGTACTTTTGTTGGGCTTTTGAATTTCAAGAAGTTGTTTACCGTGGCCCAGTACTCCGATCGCTACAAAGAAGCTTTCGGACACACCCTTTACTTTTTTTTAATTCACATGCTGGTACAAAACTGCCTCGGCATCCTTTTTGCAACTCTTCTGACCAATAAAACGATGAAAAAGGCGGGCTTTTATCAAACTATTATTTTCATACCGGTAACACTTGCGGTATTGGTTACCGGCTATTTGTGGAAGTTACTGCTCAATCCGGTGTGGACAGGCCCTTTTTTACAGAAGTTACACCTTGATTTTCTTATCTATCCTTGGCTCGGCAATCGCACAACAGCACTAACTTGTGTTGCCCTTGTTTCTTGCTGGCAATGGATAGGCATCCCGACTATGATGTTTGTCGCGGCGTTGCGCAACATAAGCGAAGATTTTTTTGAAGTCGCCTCTATTGAGGGAGCCAACGGCCTGCAAACCTTCTGGCATATAAAATTACCGCTGATCCGCCCTGTCGTCGGTATGATTGCTATTTTGACTTTTGTTAATAATTTCAACGCTTTTGATGTGGTTTTTGCTATGGAAAATGTTAACGGCGCGCCCAATTATGCGACCGACCTTATTGGGACTCTTTTTTACCGAGTAGGAATAGCGGGACAACATCCGGTCGGTATTCCTGATCCGGGTATGGGTTCTGCTATTGCAACTATTACTTTCTTTGTCCTCTGTCTGGGCGTGCTTCCGGTATTACGGCTTACACAAGGGAGGGACTAGCTTATGGCGCACGGTTCATTAAAGCAACAAAACCGGAATATTCCGGCGCACTGTATTTTAAGTATATGGTCGCTCATAGTAATTTTTCCTCTTTACGTCATGGTGATCAATTCATTTAAGGATCGCTTGAGCATTTATCAAAATCCTTTTGGATTGCCGGCGGACTGGAATTTTTCCAATTACAGTACCATCTTGAAAGACGGCAATTTTCTTGGCTATTTCAAAAACAGCTTTATTGCCGTAGTGCTTTCTCTTATAATTCTCCTAATTGTAGGGTCTTTAGCCGCCTATGCTTTAGCGAATTGGCGGGGAAAGATTTCACGCGCCCTTTATTTTTTCTGCATTGCCGGTATGATGCTTCCGATAAAAATCGCTTCAATTAAAATTTTAGAAATTGTGCGGACCTTTGGGTTACTTAATACTGTCTGGTCCCTTATCCCTATTTATGTGGCGATGGGAGTGCCTATAGCGATTTTTATTTTGACTGAATTTATCCGACAAATACCGCATGAATTAATCGAAGCCGGCATCATTGACGGGGCGAGCCGCTTAGGAGTCTTCATTCGAATTATTGTACCATTACTCCGCCCTGCAGTCGCCACTGTAGCAATTTACAACTTGGTACCATTCTGGAATGATCTGTGGTTTCCGCTGATATTTATCTCTGACGACCAAGCAAAAACGGTACTGCTTGGAGTTACCCGGCTTTTTGGTCAGTACCAAACCGATTGGTCTAAAGTCCTTGCTGTACTGACTTTGTCTGCCATTCCGGTTATCGCTCTCTACCTTAGTATGAGCAAACAGTTTATCCAAGGGCTTACAGCCGGTGCGGTGAAAGGCTGAGAATTACGGTGTCCTGCTGCCTCATCTTGCAATAGCTTGGATTTTGTGTATTTTATAAATGAAACTCTTTGTAGACATTCAAAACGTCTCCGCCGGTCTTCAGAAGCTCCGTTTAGACCGAAAAAACCTCTCTTGAGGGTTTCTTAATGTCTCTAACTTGAAAGAAAACATTTCTACCTATATATATGAAAAGATTGCCGAGGCAAGGGCTGGTATGGATAAAACTTCTATCTTAAAAAATTATAAGTTTTCTATGCGCGTGGTGCTTTTGCCGGATCTATTGGAGTATTATTTTGGTAGACTAAAAAAAGTAGCTGTGGATCGCCATCCCGTAATTTGCCTAATTCTGTACCGGACACTACCCTGTCATTTGCTTTAACTGAAAGATTATCTAAACCGCTATACACGTAAGTATAGCCTCCTGCTACTTCGATAATCACTACTTTTCCAAAACCGTAGTAGGGGCCTGCAGAAAGTACTATTCCCGATGTAATGCTCTTTACCGATTCTTGTCTTTCTCCTAAGAGAATCACACCGGAAAACTTTCCGGTAACATACCTGATGTCTTTTGCGCTGACAGGCCATCGAGAATCGGAGGCACTATTCGAGATGACAAGAGAAGGAGATGCTTTCTCTTTGGAAGGAATACGAAGTGAATCGCCAGTTTTAAGGATATAATCATTTTTAAGATTATTAACGTCCAGCAGGTCTTGAAGGGAAATTTCATAGCGCCTTGCAATTCCATACAAAGTTTCACCTTTTGCAACTCGATGAACCGTATCAGGAAGTGCTTTTAGCACCGATGTCGATGGTATAACAAGGGATTGTCCAATTTTAAGTCTTTGTGGGTCTGTAATATTATTGTCGTACATAAGTTTATCAATAGCTACGGCAAAAGATTTGGCTATTGAAAAGACAGTATCGCCTTTTTTGACTACGTACACAACTTCATCAGCATTTATAGTACACAATACAACAAAAAGGTTTATAATAACTAAATGGATTTTTTTAGGCATAACAGAGTATTTATCGGCAGATGGAAAAGGAAAAATGATGGGAATTGAAATTGAATTGAAAGCTTGGGTCGACGACCCGGCGATGGTATCACAGATTTTTACCGCTATAGGAGCAGAGTTTGTCGGTACTTTTGAAAAAGATGATTGTTACTGGATTTTTCCGGCATCTTTGCAAGAACTGCGAATCCGAAAGGAAGTGAAAACAGATCCGTCAGGAATAGTCGTTCAGAGTAGCTGTGTTACTTATAAAACAAAGGAGATTCAGGATGGCATTGAAATCAATGATGAACAAGAATTTGACGTGTCGGATGCCGGAATTTTTGAGAAATTATTCATACGCCTTGGCGCTATACCAAAAATCACTAAATACAAACAGGGGCAGGCGTGGAACTACAACGGCATTACTGCAGAACTGCTTTTGGTACGAAATCTCGGCCACTTTATTGAATTAGAATTTATATCTGACAGTAGAGATACACAAACGGTACATAATATAAAAAGCCGGCTTATGGATTTACTTAGCCGGCTTAATATTTCAACTAATCGGATAGAACCGCGCTACTACACCGATTTACTAATACACGGTGATTTGTAGAATCGCGCAAGATGGTTATGCTTTAACTTTAGCAAGACTCGCCGGTACGGCTGCTTTCTTATGGGCATTAGCTTTTTTTCTGGCTTGTATACCCCAGAAGTTAACAAAACCGGATGCAATAAAGATGGTTGAATATACACCGGAAAGCATACCGACAAGAAGAGCTGCCGCAAAATCTCTCATGGAGCCTGAGGTAAAAATAAGCAACGAAAACACGGCAAGCATAGTCGTGAGAGTTGTAATGATGGTCCGTTTCAACGTTTCAGTGATAGCCCGATCTAAGATACTAACCAGCTGAGTATCCGGCTCTAGCCGTTGTGTTTCCCGGATACGGTCAAAAATGACTATGGTATCATTGATCGAATAACCCAAAATTGTGAGGATTGCCGCTATGGTCGTTGTATTAAATTCCATGCGGCTCCATACGATAAAGGTTATCATAATTAAGCCGTCATGAATGATAGCAAGTACCGCACCTATAGCAAATTGTGGCTTAAACCGGATCGATGCATAGATAAGGATCAATAAAATGGTAAATACCATAAGAATACCGGCTTGATCGGTCAACTGCTTAGAAAACCGAGAATCAACAAACCGGTCGCTTGTTATTACAACCTCGCCGGCACCAAAAGTTTTTTCCAAAGTGGCTATAACTTTTTGTCTGGTTTCCGCGGCTGTGCTTTCAATTTGGCTTGCCTGAGTCCGGATCATAAAACGACGCTCTGTCGGCATACCTAATACTTGTACAGAAATTGTCCCTAACGATGAGAGACTTTGGCGTACTTCCTCTATAGGAATGGGCGCAATACCGGCCGGTAGATAATGTACCATAAAAGGCGTCGTTCCTAACTCCGGGTTCCCGTAGGCACTTTGTACAAGCTGAGTTGGAGGAACATTACCCACAGAACCTACAAGGTTTACCTGTAGTCCACTCATTTGTTCGCGTAAAGCTTGTATTAAAGTATCAATAGTCGCGTAGCTTGAATACAAAAATGGAGGGATTTGTTGATCGCTTGTTACACCGGAAAGCACAATTTCGATACCAGTGCTTGTCATTGAAATTGATGGTGAATCAGCTCCTGAGTATGTCAATGTAAAAGCACGAGGGGCAAACTGTACTTCTTGGATAAGTCCGGCCTGAAAGTCAACGCCGAGATTAAAAGCGCCGGCGCCGGTCGCCGAAAAATATATCATACCGACAATTCCGCATACTATTAAGACCAGCGAAAGAATTGTAGCCGGTAAAAAGTACCTTGAAAAAAGAATAATTTTTTTCATGAGATCCTCCAGCTAACGGATATTTTCTTACTTCTCAAAACGTCGGTGCCAAAGTCAAAAATCAGCCGTGATACAAAGAGGGCGGTAAATACCGACGAGAAAACGCCTATCGCAAGACTCACAGCAAACCCTTGAATGGGACCTGAGCCGAGCTGAGAAAGGAAAAGAGCAGCAATAAATGTTGTAATGTTAGAGTCCATAATTGCCCAAAATGCCTTGGAAAAACCAGCTTCAATAACTGCTTTGCGGCTTTTACCAAGAAACAACTCCTCTTTAATACGCTCAAAAATAATAACATTTGCATCAACCGCCATACCAATAGTCAGAATAAAACCGGCAATGCTCGGCAAAGTCAGCGTAAAATTGAACGCCGACAATACACTAAACATAATGTAAATATTGAGAATTTGAGCAATAACTGCATTTATACCGGAAATTTTATAAAAACAAACCATAAAGAGCAGTACCACGCCAAGCCCGCCCAGCAGCGCGTACAACCCTTGCCGAATAGCATCCTCACCTACCGCAGCTCCGATAGATTGTTGGGTAATAACTTCCAGTTCAACCGGAAGTGCAGCGGTCCGTAAAGTCAAAGCAATATTCTCTGCTTCTTCTGCGCCAAAGCCGGTAAGCCGCACCTGTTCACGGATTGCCCCCTGTATAGTTGCTTGGGATTTAACTCGGTTATCAAGAACAATAGCCAGAGGCTTACCCAGATTGGCAGAAGTCAACTTGTAAAAAAGCTCGCCGCCCTCTGAGTCAAGAATAAAAGTAACTTCCGGTTTGCCATCCAAGTTACTGCGTTCTACTATAGCGCTTTGAATATGATTGCCATCAAGACCAACCTCTTTTCTGAGAACCGTGTAAGTAGAGAATTGGTCAAGTCCATATTGATCCTTTACATACACCCCACGCACCACAGTATCAGAAGGAATAACATCGGTAAGATCGACCGGCCTTTTATTTTCATCAATAAGATCGCCGTTTGTATCAAAACTTATGAGTGGATGGGATTGCCGGTAACTTTCAAATGCCTCTGATGCATCTTGATCAACCATATGAAATGCAAGGCTGCCCTTACCCATAATGATATCATTTATACGTTCTGGATCGGCTGTGCCGGGAATTTCCACATAGATCTGGTCCGTTCCTTGCCGTCGTATAACCGGCTCAGTAAGCCCAAACCGGTCAATTCTGCTGTTCAGCACTTCCAATGCACGATTAACCGCATCTTCCCGATCATCATCGTTTACCTCATGGCCGAGCCGTTCTTTAAGAGCATCCATATCGGCCTGTAATACAATGCTCAAGCCGCCTGAAAGATCCAAGCCCAACTGAACGGCATTTTTCTGAAGCGTCTTTAAGTCAAATATCCTTTCACGATAATATGTCTCGAGTATACTTTGTGCCTCATTCCTACTAACAAAAACTGAAAGCACTGCTTTTGCATCCCATTGTGCCGGTTTAGGTGCCTTTATGTCTTTGTTAATTTTCTTTGCGTCTTTTATTATAAAAGACAAATCAGATGGTACTGCTTCTCCTAATCGAGCGCTGTCAATCAAACGCTGCATATCTACTTCAGCTTTTTGAGAAGTGTATTCTCTAATTTGCTCGCGTGATTGAAGCGCAAAAACTTTGTCTTGTGGTGGAACAATAAAGTACCACCGGAGTGTTGGAAGCAAAAAAATAAAACAGATTACTATCGTTACTAAAACAATGGTAAACCGATACCGTTTACTCATAACAATGCCCTCGGGCCTAATATAGGAATATCCTATTTTAGCCCGCCCTCCTTTTTGTAGTTAGGTTACCAATAAGAATTATACTTTCTATCATTGATTTTTATTTTATTCATTTTCTTTATTTGTGTTATCTTCAACTTTTTCAGTTTTACTTTCCACTTTTACATTTTCAGCGGCTGTAACACTTGCAATAGCACTTCGGCTAAATTCAATCTTGGAAGTATCATCAACCTTTACAACGACTGAATTGTCTTTTACATTAGTAATGTACCCGTGTACTCCGCCGATAGTAACAACTTTATCACCTTTTTTTAAGGCAGCAAGCATCTTTTCTGTTTCTTTTTGTTTTTTGTTTTGAGGTCTGATAATCAAAAAATAAAAAATACCAATAATTAGAATAAAGGGAACGAAGCTCATAAACATACTTGCCGCACCTCCCGAAGCAGCGGCTCCTCCATCCGGAGGTGCTGCCATTAAGAAGAATGAATACATACAAAAACTTCCTTGATAATAGAATTATTTGATACCATATCATAAAA